>NZ_PCYU01000035.1:0-35898 GCF_002553775.1 Lactobacillus sp. UMNPBX16 | reverse complement strand
CAAGAATTTATACTGAACCAAAAAAATAGTAATTTATGATACAAAAAGTCGACTTTTGTTCCACTTATTGGGTACAAAAGTCGACTTTTTGTTTTTTTCGTTGTCAAAACAATATCTTTAATATTTTAATTCAGATATACTCTCTTTGATCAAGTTTGAAGTGAGGAAAAATGAATGAAAAAGTTATTGATCGGAAGCGCAGTCTTAGCTGCCTTATTAATTAAAGAAAATATCGCAGTAAATGCGGCAATAGAGCAAAACGAAACAATGCCTAAGATTGCAGTTACTGACAAAAAAGAGAAGCCAAAAGACCAGTCTGATAATAGTTTGGCAGGTCATTATGACCAAGAGACAAATTTTATTACCTGGGAAATAAGGCTGAATCCCAAGAAAGAAAAATATACTGGTGATTTGAAGTTGGAAAATTTAATTCCAGAAGGCTTAGTTCTAGATCCAGATACGATTGAAGTAATTAAGAATGATAATTTTATTCAAAATTCTAGTTTAGTTAAATTGAAGAAAAACAAATTAACAGCTGAATTTCCTGCTAAGAAGTATTCAGAGAGCACAATTTTGATTAAGTATCGAACCAAGGTGGAAGCAGAGCCTAATGAGCCTAATTATCTTCGGGTGAGTCAGTCCTTTACCTTGGGCGATGATCGAGTTCAAGAATACGAGCAAGAAATTAAATACGATCGAAGTAATAAGAATTTTAACATTGAAGCGCCACATAAATCTACGTTTAGAGATGATAATCAAATTTCGTTAATTAAAAAATCTAAAAATAATGAAGAACGCTCTGAAGATTGGCTTAAACGTCTAGCAGAGCTGATTATTAATAAAAAAGAAACTACTTCAGATAAAGGAGGTGAAAAAGTTCAAGGACAGGTCAAAGATCAAAAGCAGCAAGCTTCCCCAGAAAATACAAACCTTTCACGCACTCCAACTGTCAAAGGCTTGACTGGATTTGATACTAAGGCTAACGAGGTAAAATCCACGGCTAAAATAGATTCTGATTCAGTAAAAACTACTCTAGATAAAGACGAGATTAAGGACAATGCAAGTACTATCTCGCCTAAGTCGCAAAAACACGATACTCATGTCACACTCCCTAAAAGTGACACATCAGAAATTAAGGCAAAATTACCTAAAGCTGGTGAAACTGCCGGTGTTATGCTCAGCGTATTGGGCATAATTTTAATAATTGCAGGGTGGACAGTTCGAACAAAATTCTTAAAATAATCTATATTTGTACTAAAATACGGATTTTCAATAGCCAAAATAGACTCTTTCACGTATTATTGAGATAGATAAACTTGTATCATGAAAGAGAAACAAACATGCCGTACACTATTTCAGAAATTATTGTTTTATTTTTTACTTATTCAGTTATCGGCTGGCTTTGGGAAACCTTTTATTGTTCGATCAAAGACCACCATTATGATTATCGGGGATTTCTGTTTGGTCCTTACTGCCCCGTGTATGGGTTCGCCGTTACTACAATTTTAATTTGTACCAAAGACGTGCGAGATAACCTGCTCCTTTTATTTATAGTAGGGACTATCGTTGCCACTATTTTCGAATTTGTGGCTAGTTGGCTATTAGAGACAATCTTTCACATGAAGCTTTGGGATTATTCAAAATTATGGGGTAACATTCAAGGTCGAGTGGCCCCAATGATTTCATTATTTTGGGGCGTTGGTGTAGTTTTATTAGTAAAATTTATTCAGCCAATCATTCAGAAGCTCATTAATAATGAAGAAAAGATAACTCATGGCTGGCTAGCTGTGGGTATTACCATTGTTATGGGTATTGACTTAGTATTAACAGTAATCAGTGTCGAGAGATTCCATACTACAACTAAGATGTGGGATGTGCATATTAACCACTTTATTGAGCGAGTTAGAACTAAAGTAGAAAGTCATATGCCTGAGAAAGGAAAATTGCGGGTTGGTGATTGGCACCACTCAGTGATGCAGCACTATGATGAATTACAACCGCAACGATTAAGCTGGAATCATAAGCGCTACTTGAAGAGCTTTCCAAAATTAAAAGTTACTGATGCTCCTAAGTTCATGGAAATTAGGAAAGAAGTCTTGAAGAAAGAAAGCTAACTAACATAATCTTATTTTGTGGGATTGAAAAAAGTCGGATGATCATATTAGGTCATCCGACTTTTTCTTATCCATTAATTCTATTGGGTTCACGTTTTTTACTTTTTATTTCGGTGTAGTTATCTAAAACGTTGGCATAGCGTCCAAGGGTGAAAAGGTAATCAGATAATCGATTGATGTATTTTAATACGTCATCTGATAATTCCTGTTCATTTAAACTTAATTTGACCAATGCCCGTTCGGTGCGTCGAGCGACTGTCCTGGCATACTGAAGATTGGCACCAGTGGCTTTACCACCTGGCAGAATAAATTCAGGAATGGAAGGAATTTGGGGCGTTAGTTGATCAATGCGATGTTCGAGTTGCTGCACTGTTTCATGGGTGATTTCTTGATGATGCTTTACCACGATATCAGCTTGTAATTGGTAAAGGTTGCGTTGTACGTCTTGCAGCTCATCTTTAAGTTGCAGACAGTTTTTAGATAAGTTAGCAATTACTACACCTAAGTAGGATTGCAATTCATCTACGTCACCTAGAGCTTCAATTTGGAGGTCATATTTAGGCACCATTTTGCCAGTAACTTGCTTAGTTAAACCTTTGTCACCAACTTTAGTGTAAATTTTAATCATAGCTGATTCCTGCTTTTCGTTTGTAATTGTTTAGGGCAAGAGTCAATGGTTTGTACAAAACAAAATAGAAACCAAAATTGCCCAGACAATGGTAAGTATCAAATAAGAAACTTCCCGCAACATAACCTAAAAAGGATGACCATCCACCCCAAATTGACATGCCGAAATTGATCAACAAGCCATATACGTAACCCAGAAGGGTAGCTACGATAACTTGCATCCAGAAGTGTTGCTTTAGTGGGGTGGTTTTGTCAAGTAGGATTACTACTAAAACACAACCAACATAAGCCATAATCTGGGGGATAGTCCAAATTCCAAAGCCTAGATAAATATTGGACAAGATCATGGTCAATGCGGATAGGGCAAAGCCAAAGCCAGCACCCATTGTTAGGGTCACAATCATAATCATATCAGTTACGGGCTGTACGTTAGGGATATCGATGATTTTAAAAATTCTGAGTGTTACACACATAGCAACCAAAATCGCTAGGAGTGCTAAAGATCGAATCTGAACTCTTTCTTTGGTAAGCATTTTACTTGATCCCGGCTAGCTTCCAGACAACACGGTCGTTTCTATGCAATGGTTGTTGGTATGCTCCTTTAGAAGCATACTTGCCGTTAATGGTGTAAGTCCAGTAGATATTCTTACTCTTATTTTGGCTTCTGCCAGCAATACTAGTAACAAAGCCATTAGTGCTTTTAACGTGCCAACCTTTTTTCAAACCGGTGATCACTTTAGCATTTTTCTTAACCTTAAAACTCTTGTGTGAGAAAGCCTTGTTGCCCTTCTTTAAGGTGTAATGAACTTTAATGTAAGAAGCAGCTTGGACGTTGCTGGTTGGTGCAACGCCAGTGAAAAGTAGGCTAACAAATACGGCACCGGTAGTAGTTAAGCTTAATAATTTTGTTTTAGTCATTTGTTTTTCTCCTTATGATTATTTCATTTTAGCTAAAGTAAATTTAACTTTATCTTTGTTATTAACAGTTTGTTCATTAGCGCCTTTAGAGGCAAACTTATTGTTAATTGTGTAGGTCCAATAAATCTTTTTCTTAGGATTTTGAGTTTTGCCGTCAATTGCAGTGATAAAGCCTTTGGTTTCCTTAACTTTCCAGGCCTTTTTAAACCAGCAATTACTTTAGCTTTTTTAGGAACTTTTACGGTTTTCTTATCAAAGGTTTTTTTACCTTCTTTTAAAGTGTAATTAACCGAAATTTGGTTAGTTGTGCTTTTTTTAGTAGCTGAATTATTATTTGAGCATGCAGTTAAGGCTAACGTAAAGAAAGTAATAATTGCAAAAAATAGATTAATTTTACGTTTACTCATACTCTTCAATTCCATTCCTCCAAATAAATTTATTTAATTGGGCAGGCGCCACCAGCACAATCTGATTGGTCGACTAGCTCTAGTCCTTTTTGATCATCATTTTGCTTAGCAAAAACTTCTTCAACATCATCAGTAATCAATGCGGCTCTAGCCTCGTAAGTCTGCTTGTCAATTGGTTCCTTCGGAGCTTGTTTAAGTGAGCCACCGTAATAAGGAAGAAGTGAAGTTGACTTAATAATATGGCGATATTGGTAAAGTAGTGGGGCAATTTGATCACTTTCATCGCTTTGGAAAGTAACGGTACAACTAACAGCATTGTCGGACCAATAAGTTTGCAAAAATGCTTGTGTCGCAAATTGTTCTGCGATGGAAACAGTGCCGGCTGAGGCAAAGTTTTTGCTGTCGGCGTGAGCTGCACGAAGTGGAAATTCAACACAGATTGTATTTGGTGTGTAAATATCTGGTTCAGTGTGGTAGCCACATTCTTTTAAAGCTGGCAAAAGTGGGTCGCTAGCTTGGAAACGAATCCGTTGAATCAAGTAACCAGCATAGTGGAAGTGCATTCCTTCGCTGACTCCAGCCAATTTCGCTACCGTACCTGAAGGTTTAACTGTGGTGTGCTTAATTGATTCATTGCAGCCTAATTCCTTGCTGTAGGTCTTGTCTGCGTCAACTACAGCTTGGTAAAGGCTGTCAACCATCTTAACCGCTTGAGGGTCATAGATTGGCTTCTTGATCTTTTGCCCATTTTCTTGATCGACTGCATCCTCAAAGCCAGTTACAACTCTGTGACCGAGATCATTTAAAAGCCAGTCTTGAATTCCTGACATTGAAACCCCGATTCGGCGATTTTTATGGATGATTTCGCGTGAAATTTCCCAATCATAGGGACTGAAGGTAACTCGCTTGGTGTAGCGAGCAGCTAAGCCAAAGGCTTCCTTGAGGTCCCAGCCTTCTTGTTCCGCTACATAAGGGAAGACCTCAAACAAATTACATGGTTCACCATTAGCTAGAGAAATCTCACCACAAGGGTTGGTGCCTTCAACGCTGTCGTCAATGCCGGCCTGATAACCATCAACGATTCGGCCATAATTGCGTGAAAGATCAAGATTGACGATTCCTGGTTCACCGTTATGCAAAATTCCGTCAGCAATTGGGCCATAATTATTAAATTTAGAGTTAATTGCGACACTGTTGTTAGAAGCCCAGCGGTGATGATAAAGTTTTTCCTTATCTTGCTTCATCTTAATAAAGTCTTGATTATCGCTAGAGCCAAGAGCAAGTTCAGCAGAGCGACGGACATTGCCTGCAACAACTGTTTTACCAATCAAGTTACAAATATCAGTGCCGTCAACGGCAGTAAGCTTACTATTAACGCGAGCATTGATAACGTTGTTGATATCAATAAGCATCTCAACTAAAGGCATTGGGCCTGAAGCCGTACCACCGAAGCCATGGATCTTAGCACCATATGGACGAATGTCAGAGATATCGAGTGCTAATTTGATTTTGTGGTCTGGATTAGTGGCGTTAAAGTGCATGTCGATTAAACGGGCATTAGCTAAGACCCAACCTTCACGGGTGTCAGGCAGTTTGTAATAAATTGTGTCGTCAGGTACACTTTGCTTTTCCCATTCGTCTTTGTCGATGGCACCGACCTTGAGGGATGCCTCGTAAGATGGACTCTTTTTGTCGATGATTACGGCTAAATCCACTTTATTGTCGACGGAAGGAATTTGAGCGATATTTTCGTTGACCACTGAAAAACCAACACCGCCGCCCTTCATTAATTGGTCAAATAAGAAGGAGAAAGGCATTGAAACGGCTTTTTGCTCAGGATTAAGATAAGCAGGCACAATGTGGCTATCGCCGTATTTTTGTGGGCGAATTGCAATGAACCAGCAGTTATTTAAGGAATCACCGTTCCGCTTTTGATAATCAGTACCTGAAATCCAAAGATTACGACCAGACGGAGTAGCAGCTAAGCCATAGACTAAACGAAATAGTTTTTGTGCTTCATTAGTTAACTCCGTAATTACTTCTGCAGAAGGATTATCATGCAAGCGCGGATCAAGGTTAATATTACCTTCAATAACTCGTTTGACAGTTTCATCCCAATTCTCAGCTCTATTTTGGTCAGGAAGCCAGCGGGCATAAGTTCTCTTGTAGGTAACCCAACCTAATTCTCCCCAATGAGGTTTAACTTCTTGTTTCACTGAATCGATAAAGTCAGGATCCAGCTTAATTCTTGTGGTAGGCATAAAAAACTCACTCCTAAAAGTTACTATTGTTTCACAAAACACATTATCTATGAATACATTTATGATAATACCACAATATGTTGTGTTATGTATTAAAAATTTTTCACATAAAAGGGACTTGCATTCTACAATTTAGGTTAGTAATAGGGGTTGAGAAAAATAAAAAAATATTCAGCAACAAATTTGCTACTGAATATTTTGAGATTAATTGATAGGGGTTAAAAAGTAAATTTTATTTGTTATAGAAAATATAGAAAAAGGATTGTTCAAGAAATTATTTTACAAAACCTGCAGTGAACCAAGTGTTGGCACTAGGCTTAAGTGACCAGCCAGTGACCTTCTTGTTAACAGCAGTGACTGAGTATTGGTTGGTAGTTGGCACAACGTATGCTTCATCATACATCCACTTCTGCCACTTCTTGAAGGCATTAGCACGGTAAGTAGGATTGAAGGCCTTCTCTGAGTCGATATCAGCCAAAAGCTTAGTTTGCTTAGGTGAAACGAAACGAGCAAAGTTGTATGGTGCAGCTTCATTGTAAAGGTCGTTAGGGGATGGTTCACTTGAAAGTGTCCAACCACCTTCGAAGACGTCGATTCTTGGATCGTCAGATTGGACAGCTTGTACCCAGTTGTTGAATTCCATTAGACGGCCGCCGACAAATTTAACATCCAAACCAACTTTCTTCCATTGTTGGATGTAGTTTCTCCAAACAGGTTCAGCGGTAGTTGAGTTGTTTCTAACAGCCAAGTTAATTACTAACTTCTTGCCGTTAGGTTGAACTCTGTATTCACCCTTCTTCTTGTAGCCGGCTTTATCCAATAATTCGTTAGCCTTCTTCAAGTTGTATGGGTAACCCTTGATTGACTTGTCAGTATAATCACCAAATTGTTCAGGGATCAAAGTGTTAACGCGGAAGGCCAAGCCGTGGTAGTAACGTTTAGCGACTGCATCAACGTTCATTGCATAAGCCATAGCTTTACGTAATGATGGATTATTCATCTTAGAATTCTTGTTTTCAACGTTTTTGCCAGCCTTTTTGTCCCATTTACCTACCTTAAAGCCTAAGTAGCTATAAGATAGAGGCACTTTGCCGATAAAGTTAGTGTCAGTGGCATTCTTAACATCTTCCCATTGGGTATTAACGACACCAGCTACGTCGAACTTGTGACTCTTGATGGCTTGAGTAACTGAGTTGGTACCGATGACTGTCATGGATACCTTTTCCAAGTTTGGTGTACCACGCCAGTAATGCGGGTTACGTTCCCAAGTGACAGATTGACCACGAACAAGCTTGCTTACGCGGAATGGGCCGTAGAAGAGTGGTTGTTTTCTAACCTTGTCACTAGACATCAACTTGGAGAATGGTACGTCCTTTAAGTAATGGTAAGGTTCAGCGTATTCCCAGAAGTAACCGTTACCTGATTGAAGCATACCAGGCTTCATTTGTTTAAAGTGAATTACGACCTTGCGGCCATTTTCGCCATCAGGCATCTCAATACCAGAAATCTTCTTGCTCTTGCCTTCGTGATATTCTGCTAAACCAACAATGTCGGCAAGAGAATCGGTATAACGTTGTGACTTGGAGTCTTTATTAGCAATAATTTCATAAGCGTATTCCACGTCTTTAGCATTAACTTGCTTGCCGTCTGACCACTTAACACCCTTCTTAACCTCGATAGTTACGGTCTTGGCTTTACGGTCAAGCTTAAAGGTAGCAGCACCTTTATTGTTAATCTTGTATTGATCGTTGACTGAGAATAACCCTTCTTGTCCTGGTTCTGCAACTTGGGAGTCGGTATCAGTATCAGATAATTCTGGCAAGAAAATACCAGTGAAGGGACTATCTGACTCGATAGCGTAATTTAAGGTCCCACCTTTTTTAACACTTTTCACAGGAACAGTTTGACTGAACTTGTGATGTGTATCTGCCGCATCATTAGTCTTGGCATTCTTATTATTACCACAGGCAACTAAACTTAAAGCTGCCCCAGAAACAAGTGCTAATGCACCAAAATATCGTTTTGCTTTACTCATTCAAAAAGCACCTCCAAATAAATTAAAAATATTTTAGTTTTATTCTATGATATTAAAATGAAAAAAGCAATAGAAAAATTAATAAAAATGTGAAAAATATTATTTTTAAATTATTTTTGAAGCTAAGATTAGTTTTCTTTCTTGGCTAATTAGGCATAAAATAAGGAAATAACAGCTTTTTATGTTGGAGGAAAATATGGATACAGCCTGGGAAAAATTTAAAAATAATATTCCATTACGTCGGTTTGTGGTACTGCTATTAATTATTGCCTGCCTTTATGAAATACGAGCAATGATGAACACAGTATTATTAACTTTTATTTTTACTTATGTGATCGTGCATTTAATTCATCTAGTGCAGCGGTATTTTCCTAAAATACCAACAGGTCTAATTGTTGCGGTAACATATCTAATTATCTTGGCGCTGCTTTATTTCGTGGTTACCATTTATTTGCCCATGTTAGTTGGCCAAATATCTAAAATGGTAAAGTCAGTGATGGCGTTTTATGAATCAAATGAATCATCGCGCTTAGCCAGCCATGTAACGCGTTATATCAGTAAAGGTGAGATTGTTACGCAGGCAAAGCGAGTTGGGACTTTTGCTCTGCATACGGTGACCAATTTTGGTAGTTTAACAATTGCTACCTTTATGTCCTTGATTTTAAGTTTCTTCTATACGATTGAATTAGATAGAATGATTGAATTTTCAAAGTTATTTGTTAAAAGTGGTTACTTTAAATGGCTTTTTGAAGATATTCGCTATTTTGGTAAAAAGTTTACCAATACTTTTGGTGTCGTTTTAGAGGCGCAATTCTTTATTGCCATTTGTAATACGGCCTTGACGATGATTGGTCTGGCATTTATGCATATGCCGCAAATTATTGCCTTAGGCTTAATGGTCTTTATTTTAAGTTTAGTGCCAGTAGCTGGTGTGATCATTTCTTTAATTCCATTAAGTATTATCGGCTATTCTGTTGGTGGCATTCGTTATGTGATTTATATCTTCATTATGATCATGATTATTCATGCAATTGAGGCCTATGTGTTGAATCCCAAATTTATGGCTAGCAAGACTGAATTACCAATTTTCTATACTTTTTTAGTTTTGTTAGTAGCTGAACACTTCTGGGGTACTTGGGGCCTGATTGTCGGTGTGCCGATCTTCACTTTCTTGCTTGATGTCTTAGGGATTAAATCGGCGAAGAAAAGTAAAAAGAAAGCGAGTAAATAATTGAGAGTACTTTTGACAGGTGATAGCATTATTGCACGCCAGGAAGGAAAAAATGAACCGCACCTTAATTGGAATTTACAACAGCTTTTGCCTGAGATTGAACTAGAAAATACGGCTGTTTTGGGAATTAATTCTGGGGCATTTTTTGCCAAATTAAATGAATTAGTACTAAGCATAAAGCAGTGCGATAATTTGGTGATCTTGCTGGGAACCAATGATTTGGCTATGCACAAACAAGTGCCAGCAAGGCAATTTAAGCAAAATATGGAAATTATTTCCTCGGCAATAGTTTGTCAATATT
Organism: Lactobacillus sp. UMNPBX16; assembly: GCF_002553775.1. Taxonomy (NCBI): domain Bacteria; kingdom Bacillati; phylum Bacillota; class Bacilli; order Lactobacillales; family Lactobacillaceae; genus Lactobacillus; species Lactobacillus sp. UMNPBX16. The sequence continues at coordinate 26,004 of NZ_PCYU01000035.1, read as the reverse complement.
ACCCACCACATGTTCTGCTTGTTTCGCCGCCAGCTGTTGATGAAACTAAGCAACGTGTACGGAATAATACGTTAGTAGCGGAATATGCTCAGATCGTGAAAGAAGTAGCACATGAGTATCATTTTCGTTATGCAGATCTGGCACAAGCTATGCGGGATACTGGCGATTTAAGCGAGATTTGTCAAGGAGTAAAAAACGATGGACTTCATTTTGGTGATCGTGGCTATGAGATTTTAGGAAAACTAATCGCTGAAAATTTGAAACAAATGTAAAAAGGACCGCAATTTGCGGTCCTTTATTTTTCGCTATTTTAATGTTGCCCAAAGCAAGCTTCCAGCTAGCGCAATGGCCAAGAACGGAATGAGCAAATAGGCAAAAAAGAAAAACATAATTCCTACGACTAGTAAAAAGCCGATAACTTTAATGAGGCCAATTCCTAATTTAAAGAATAGCCAGAGTAAGAGTAATGTTAATAATAAAGAAAGCATATTAATACCTCCATAAATCTATGAGAGTATTTTACTACCAAATTGGACGAATAGAATAGTAGGAAGATTAATGCTTTAGAAAAATTTAGTTACCGGTAACAAGATAAATCATATTGAAAGCTCTTTCTGTAACCGCTATATTTTAACTATTGAAAGCGATTTAAGAAACGAGAGGAAAAATAAATGGAGGAGAAAAAAACTGGGTTACCTACGCTAGCTAGTACGACAATTTGGATGATTAGTTTGGGGTATTTGGGTGTGCAAATCGCCTTTACTTTGGAAACATCACAGATGAGTCGAATCTTCCAAACATTGGGTGCTGATCCGACAAAATTAGGCTGGTTCTTTATTTTACCGCCGTTAGCTGGATTGGTAGTGCAACCTGGAATTGGATCATTATCCGATCGAACTTGGATTCCTAAGATTGGACGGCGTTTGCCATATTTATTAGTCGGTATGATCTTTGCCGTAATTACTATGATTTTGTTACCAAATGTTGGTAGTTTTGGTCTAGGCTATGGTTCAATTGAGGCTCTAATATTTGGTGCTGTTGCAATCGCGATATTAGACGTGGCATCGAACATGGCAATGCAACCATTTAAAATGATGATTGGTGACATGGTCAATGATGAACAAAAGTCATATGCCTATGGGATTCAAAGCATGTTGTCCAACTTTGGTGCTGTTATTGCCGCATTTTTCCCGTTCTTATTAACTAGTTTGGGTGTTGCTAATACTGCTAAAAAGGGTGTGGTACCACAATCAGTAATTATTTCATTTTATGTTGGTGCTGCCGTTTTAGTCATTACATCATTGTTCACGATATTCAGAGTACATGAATATGATCCAGAAACCTACGCTCGTTATCATGGAATTAAAGAATCTGATAATCAAGAAGGCGGTGGTTGGATTGAACTGCTTAAGAAGGCGCCAAAAGTCTTCTGGCAAGTGTCATTAGTTCAGTTCTTCTGCTGGATTTCTTTCCAATATTTATCAACTTACGCTACTGGTGCTATTGCACAAAATGTTTGGAATACGACCAATGCCTCCTCTGCAGGCTACCAGATTGCTGGTAACTGGTTTGGTGTTTTAACTGCTGTACAATCAATTGCGGCAGTAGTTTGGTCATATGTTTTAGCGAAGGTTCCAAATAATCACCACAAGCTAGGTTACGGTATCAGTTTGCTACTAGGTGGAGTAGGATATACTTCAATCTTCTTGATTCATTCTCAGGGGTTTTTAATTCTATCCTTCATTTTAATTGGCATCAGTTGGGCTGGTATGAATACTTATCCATTGACGATGGTATCTAATGCTTTATCAGGTAAACACATGGGAACATACTTAGGTTTGTTCAATTGCTCAATCTGCTTACCTCAAATTGTGGCATCACTGCTCAGCTTCATGATTTTCCCAATGGTGGGTAACTCCATGCCAGAAATGATGTTGATTACTGGTATTTCAGGCTTCTTAGGCGCTTTATCAGTTTTAGCAATTAAGGAAACTTACGTAAAATAGCATATCTTCTCATTAAAAAACACACTACAATGTGCAATTATGCATGTAGTGTGTTTTGTGATTTATCTATGTAGAAAAATTCGCCTTCGTCTTTGAACATTTTGTAGGTTTCTTTGATCATTCTTTCAGGGATTGCATAAGATTGGACGAATGCAATTGGGTCATAGAAATTATCTTCTTGTCCGCAAGAGTATTGATAGATCAGATGCAATCCATAAATATCGGCATCTCTTTCTTCGTCATCAAGGCCGCCATAATCAAGACAACAATTATATTGTTTTAAGTTGGGCCTGCCATCCATGATATGCCCAATTTCATGAGCAATTGTAAATGGTACTTCCGGTGAATGGTGGTGCCAATTCATGTTGATACAGATTTCTCGCTCATTTTTAAATGAAAGAGAGGGATTATTGGGATCTGATTCAAAAAAGACGTAACCAATATCATGCTCATAAGCATAATTAAATAAATACGTGATTAGTTGATTTTTTCTATAGTTATTGTCCACTGCCATGTTTTCTAGCTTCTCTCTGTTTGATGTCTCTCTTCATGAGCTCTCGAACCATGTCAAGATATTCTTTAGGAACAGGATGACCATAGTATGAATAGGGTACCTCATCTTCCAAATTCACAGTGTCCTGCAAACGTGGAGCAGGGTCATCGGTAATGCCACTTAAATAGTCTATTGATGTATGCAAAACCTTAGCAACTGCACCTAAGGCCATAATACCAGGTTTTCTGGTTTTCCAATTGTAGATACTTCTTTTGCCTAGTCCAGCTTTGTCATTTACTTCTAGTAAAGACATTTTTCTTTTTTTTGCTAATTCTTTTGTACGCTCAAACTCAATCATGACGATGGTTTCTTCACTTTCTAAATAAAAAAAGTATGCTAAAAAGCATATTTTTACTTGACATAGTATTCGTATAAGCATATTATATGAACTGTCAACAAGTTAAAAACAATCTAATGACCAGAAAAATTCTGTGTGGTAGTGGAATCAATGGCACTAGTCTGTTTTTTATACCTTTATTGTAGTATATTGACGTATTTTGGTCAATGACTAATATGTCAATACTTAAATTAAGCCTGCTTGTTGAACATTATCAAACAGAGGTGAAGTCCAATGGACATTCGTTAACCCCCTCTGATCATTTGATCAAAAGAGAGGTGATTTATTTAATCATGGATATTCATGATTACGTTGAGCTGATTACTCTTGCTTTATGGGTAGTTAGCGTAGTAGGTATTGGCATCTTGAGCAGGGTTCATTTCAAGAACAAGCGCTTAGAGCGATTCCGTGATACTGCAGATAGCTTGATGAAAAGCTATGTACGCTTATACGATAAGGAAAATCTTTCTGACGAGCAAAAGATTAATCGTGTTGGCAATGCAGTAGTGAATAGTCTTGATGCAAAAGGCTTCAAGCTAAACAGGCAGGAAGTACAGGACATCTTTGCGGAAGTAGCTAAGCAGATGAATGAGCAAACTCAGGATAAGTAGTAATTTTTAAATTTTTTCGGAGGTTTTATTATGGTTGATATTAGTTTAAAGAGTCGTTTGTATGCACCATTTGCTAGAGTAGTGCAAAAGGCAAATATTGGACATACCTACACTTACGTTTTGCAAATGTATAAGAATAATACTTATGTTAGTCGGGCAAAGAACGGGGCAAGTATTAGTTCTCCTACACCTGGACTAACACTAGTTGGCAGAACTGGAGCAGAAATCAAAGCTGGCAAAAATAAATATGCAGCTGGTGGTCATACCCAAACCTGGGAGTATGCAGGCCCCACCGGCGATGGGAGCTGGTTTATTGGGACTAAGCCTAATGATGATCGTTGGACTACTCAGATCGCTCGTGTTAAATATAATTCTGGTCGCGTATCTAATAATACTCAAATGGCTAGAATTTCTAATCTGGTTGAAATTACTAATGGTGATTGGCATGGAAAGCATATTAAAAGAGTAGAAGCAGCAGTTTCGCCTAACTATAAATATTTGATGATTGCAACGGTATGGACTGATAATAGCGGACACTTTGGTTTATATGAATTACCTAAGGTGAATGCGTTGTTGAATGGTAATCCAGGTGGTAATGTCACTGTGTCTGAACTAAAGCAATGTCAAGCTGGCGAAGTTATTGATATTGATAATTTTGTAGGTAGGATTGGTTCAATTCAAGGATATGATATTGATGATGACTTGAATGTTTATGTTTCTAGTCAATATGATCCTACACATGCTGATAGCAATAAAAGAAAAATTGTAAAGTTTAGTTGGGAGCAACCAGGAGCATTGAATACCCTTGATTTAACAGGTGATACACGTCTTAATCAAAATTTTGCAGGATATCCAACTGAACTTGAAGGAATTCAAGTAATTGGCAATAATGACCTATATCTTACTGTTGCATATCACAATAAAAATGGTGTAGGAACTATTGGTAATCAGATTTTTCGAGTTAAATGGTAAATATTGAATTGAATGGCGGAGGTTTTTTCCTTCGCTATTTTGATGATTACGTAATATAATAATCATATTAGCAATCAAAAAAACGAAGGGACATACTATGAAAGTATTAAAATTGGGAACAATAATGACTTTAGGGGGAATATTGTTCTCTCTAACAAATTTTGTTGTTCACGCAGATTCTAAAGAAAACACCACTGAAGTAACGTTGAATCATAATACATATCTTTATAATAAAAAAGGGAGTAGAGTTAAAGATTCGAAAAAACTATTAAAAGATGAAAGTGTATCAGTTAAAGGAAAGATACAAAAACTGAGTAAAAATAAAAAATATTACACTATTTACAATTATCAAAGATATTGGCTGCCGTATATTTTAATTAAAGGCCAAGCTTATTACACTACGGTAAAAGGTAAATTTATTAAAGTGGCTAATGTTGGTAAGATCAATAATTCAGAATTGATAGCTACTTCAGGATATGTTGTAACTAAAAAGAATACTGTTTTCTATAATGCTAATGGGAATGCTACTAAGAATAAAGTGAAAAAAGGTAGCAAATTTAAAGTAACTGCGCTTTTGAATCTTAAGCCACAAGTAGCCGATATGCCTGGTTTTTATCAGGTTTCCAAAAATAAGTTTTTGTATTCTCTAGATGTAAACAAACCTAGAATAGATTTACAGTTTTTAACTAAAGAAGCAAAAGAAAACAAAACTACATATGTGAATTTACTTAAGAATACTTATATTAGACAAGCAGATGGTACAATTAGATCAAAGGTTACTGTGGGATATATGCCAGATAGTTGGAAAGTAGATAACCTGAAATACATTTGGGTTTCGACTGACAATAAAGCTGAGCTGTTTTATCACATTGTTTCTAGTGATCCATGGGAGCAGACTAGAGATGGATATATTAGTGCAGAAGCTGTTAAGGTTACAGCTGGCCCTGAATTAACCCCCATCAAATACTGATGCAGAAGCTGAGGCAGCTGCACAAAAGAAATAAACATTATTGCTTAAAATATTAAACCAAGCAAAAAAGAGAATCCTGTTCCGTTGAGCAGGGTTCTCTTTTTGGATATTCATTAGTAAATTGTTTATTTTTTGATCTAGAAGAATTAGTCTTTTACAACATCCTTAATGTTCAACCATTGGCTCTTGTTGATCTTAACGATCTTCTTGCCATCAGCCTTTTTGACATCTTTGGCAGTGTAGGTTGAACCCATAGAAACTTTTTGAGTAGTTTTGTGACCTTGAGCATTCAAAACGTTAACTTTTTGATTTTTGGTGTCTTTAACAGTAACAAAAATCTTGTCACCCTTCTTGATTGAAGGATCGGTTGGCATAACTTGTGCAGTTCCAAGCTTAGGAGCTTCAAAACTAGCAGCTTGACTAACTGAAGCACCAACGCTCATTAAACCCATTGAAGCAACAACAACTGAAACAACCTTAACCATTTTCTTTGATAACATAATGAATACCTCTAATTCTAATCACTTATCTACTGGAACTTCTCGTTCCTCATTCCTTACAATTCTTATTATATAACGTACGTTATATAATACAAGGAAAAAAGCACATTTTTTAGAAAAATATTTTTGCTGGGTAAATGTTGCTAGAATAACGTTTTACGGAATTTCGTAAAAAGGGCAGAAAAAAACAGCTATTCATTTTGAATAACTGCGGAGATTTTTGGTATAAGTCCCTTAACGATGACCTCGGCTCTTATTATAATAAGAAAATCCGCAAATTCACAGTGTTCATATTATAGCTGTCGTTCACTCTTAACTTATAATCCTAAAATAACGTTCTAATCTGTGAAGTATTGCAGAATATCCTCCTCAGTTAGGCGTTTTTTGTCGTCGCCTTTGACATCAAAAACGATTCTACCATTGTTTAAAATGATAGTGCGGTTTCCGTATTTGATTGCGTCTTTTAATTGGTGAGTGATCATGACACAGGTTAAATGCTCTTCTTGCACAACTTTATCAGTTAGTTCAAGCAATTCGCGGCTAGTATTTGGATCTAACGCCGCAGTATGCTCATCTAGTAAGAGCAAATCAGGGCGCTTAATTGTTGCCATTAAAAAACTTAATGTTTGTCGTTGACCACCAGAAAGATTACCTACAAAAGTATTTAAGCGTTCATTTAACCCATTAGGGAGTTGGGCCGCCTGGCGTTTAAATTCTTGCATATGTTTATCTAGGCCTCTTAAACGCAGACCGCGGTGTTCACCTCGTTTGGTTGCAAGTAATAGGTTTTCTGCAACAGTCATTCGCGGAGCTGTACCCATTTTAGGATCTTGGAATACTTGGGCAATATATTTAGCGCGTTTTACTTCAGAAAGATTGGTTAAATCTTGGTCTTTGAGCAGAATTTTCCCGCTAGTAGGAAAAATAGAGCCATTGATAATATTTAGTAGCGTTGATTTACCAGCACCGTTGGTTCCTAAAAGAGTAACAAAATCTCCATCTTCAAGTTTTAGATTAATATTTTTGAGGATTTGCTTTTCTTCATTGGTACCAGCATTAACGGTAGTAGTAATATTTTGTAAATCTAAAATAGTACTCATGGTTTTTCAACGCCTTTCTTTAATAACTTACGAGTGCGAAATTTTTGTTCAAATAATGGAAGCATCATGCAAATAGCAAGAATAATAGCGGAAATCAATTTAAAGTCGTTGGTACTAAAGCCAAGTTGGAGGACTAGGAGTAAGATAAGGCGATAAATAATACTACCGATAACAACTGCTACCAAGCGGGCGGTTAAACTTAAATCGCCATAAACGACTTCACCAATAATGATGGCAGCTAGTCCGATAACCATAGTACCAATACCCATATTGACGTCAGCGTAACCACCATTTTGAGCTAAAAGGCCGCCAGCTAAGCCAATCAAGCCATTAGAGAGCATTAGACCTAAGATTTTCATATTATCGGTATTAATGCCAAGTGATTGAGCCATTTTTTCGTTGTCACCAGTGGCAATAAAGGCTTGACCAAGATCAGTATCAAGAAAAACTGCTAGCAAAACAATGACGATAATGGCAATGATCAAACCAACAACAATAGTAGGAAAATTGATCGGTAATTTTTGTAAAAGCTGACCGTTTAGTAAAGTATTTTTGTTAAGTAAACCTACATTAGCCTTGCCTAGAATTCTAAGATTAACTGAGTAGACACCGGTCATCGTTAAAATACCAGCTAAAAGAACAGGGATTTTTCCTTTAGTATACAGTAAGCCGGTGACTAAGCCAGTGACCATGCCAGCGAAGAAGGAAAGAATGGTAGCTGCTAAAGGATTGACGCCATGAACTAACGCACTAACACAAATTGCGGCACCGAAGGGGAAGGTTCCCTCAACAGTCATGTCTGGGAAATTTAAAATTCTAAAAGTTAGGTAGAGGCCTAAGGCTAGAACGCCCCAGAGCAAACCTTGGCCAATAGAAGAAGTAATTAAGCTCATTTGATAATCCGTCCTTTCTTTTGTGCCGCTTGAACTACACTATTCGGAATAGTGATGTTTAATTCACGAGCTATTTTTTCATTGATTACTGTTTCATAATGGGTTACGCGCTTGACGGGAAGAGTAGCAGGGTTTTTACCATGTAAAATTTGTCCTGCCATTTTTCCAGTTAAGATTCCCATGTCGAATTGACTGACACACCTGGTAGCGAGACCACCACTTTTAACCATAGTATCGGCAGCAGGAAAAACTGGGATCTTGGCACTGTTAGTAGCCTTTAATAAGGTGGCAATTCCACTAGCTACAGTATTGTCGGTTGGGACATAAACTGCTTGAACCTTGCCTACCATGGTTTGGGCAACTTGTTCGATATCATTGGTTGAAGTGATAGTGTAAGGGATAACTTTAAGTCCTTTTGCTTCAGCTAGTCGTCTGAATTCACGGTACTCTGATGCTGATGAATCATCACTTGAGGTGTAAATGACACCGATGTTTTTGGCTTTAGGTAAAATTTTTTGCATTAAGGCCAGCTGGCTGGCGATTGGCTGGCGGTCCTGGACACCTGTAATTTTACCGCCAGGATGTGTTAGACTTTTTACTAAATGAGTTCCAAGAGGATCGCTGACCGCGCCCATAACTACAGGGATGTTGCCAGAAGCATTAGCTAGAGATTGGACAGCAGGAGTGGCAATTCCAATAGTTACAGTTGCGTTTTCCTGGCTAAAGCGATCGCTCATTGATTTCAGATTACTTTGATCACCTTGGGCATTTTGAAAATCAATTTTAAGATTTTTTCCTTCGATATATCCTTCATCTTTAAGTCCTTGAATAATGCCTCGATGGATCTGATCTAGAGCGGGGTGGCTCATTGTTTGCAAGATACCGACAGTTGGCGTTTTCTTTTCCGCATTTTTCTTATTTACTTCACTAACAAATGCAATTGCCAGAAAAGCAAATAGAGCGATAATTGTTCCGATTAACCTTTTCATTCTTTTTCTCCTTCAAACAAAAAAGGCACTTCCTTTTTTCGGGAAATGCCTAAAACAAAACCCGCACGTTATTTTCCGTGCGGGCAATATTTCTTGAAGATTTTACCAGCACAGATACGATCTTAATGAGTCGCATCTGTACTTCACGAACAGAAACAACTCTAGTGCTGGAATTGCCAACGATTGATTGCTGTAAATTTAATCATGATAAAATCTTCCTTTCGTTCAAATTTGTTAGCTAAATTTTAAGTAATTATGAGAAAGATGTCAAATGATTTTTTTATTAACCATGCTATAATAATTATTCTAACAATCATCATAGAAAGAAGGGACCAGATTGCGTTACAAACAAATTATTTTTGATGTGGATGATACAATTATCGATTTTGCGGCAACTGAAGATTTTGCCTTACATAGCTTGTTTAACGCTCATCACTGGCCTTTATCTGCGGAATTGCAGCGGCAGTATCATTCTTATAATCAAGGACTTTGGCGCCGGCTTGAACAAGGTGAACTAACTTATGAAGAGTTAAGTGAAATGACTTTTCATGATTTTATTTTGGATCATTTTGGTATTGAGATTGATGGCAAGAAGGCAATGGATGAATATCGTTCATACTTTGGCGAAGCACACCAATTATTGCCAGGGGTTGAGGACACCTTGATTTTTGCTAAAAAGCAGGGCTATAAGTTGACTATTTTAAGCAATGGTGAAAAATTTATGCAAAATCACCGGTTGGAGCTTGCTGGTGTGAAAAAATATTTTGACCTAATTGTTACGTCAGAAGAAGCCCACTATTCTAAGCCTAACCCACATGCTTTTGATTATTTCTTCAGTCGTACGGAAATTGGTCCGAGTGAGACTGTCTTTTTTGGGGACGGCCTACAATCTGATATTTTAGGTGCAGAAAAATATGGCTTTGATAGTATTTGGTACAATCATCGCCATCGAAAAAATACTTTGAATTTGCATCCAATTTTTGAGGTAGAAACCTATCCAGAACTTGTTAAATTAATGCAGAATGATTTTGAGAAGAAGTACTAATCATTATACTTTTTGCTCTTCAAGAAGATGCCCCAGCCAATAGTTAATAAGCTGGCAAAAATTATTAAAATCCAAAAGCCGTTTTCATTTTCTTTACCTGGTAAGCCGCCGACATTCATGCCCCAAATGCCACTGATTAAAGCGGGAAGAGCAATTACCAGGGCAGCTGAATCTAGATATTTCATTAAATGGTTCAAGTGACTGTCCATCATGGCGGTAAAGAGGCCGCTAATGGAATCGAGCAAGTCAGTATAAACATGAATCATTTTGGTAATTCGTTTTTGCCTGGTTATGATACTTTTGACGCGGGCTTGATTTGCTAGCTTGTTTTCTACTAAATAATTGCCAAATTCTTCTAGACTAGGTGTTTGATCATCTAAGGTATGCTTTAAGTAAACTAGCTGGCGAGTCAAATCTGTTACTTTTTTTAATTCTTTGGTCTTAGTTGTCTTTCTAGCAGCTTGATCTAAACGATCAATTTCTTGTTTGATGGTTACTAATTCTGACCGAATGTGTTTAATTTGAATACACAGGCTTTGAAAAATTGTTTCAATAATATTTTCTTGCGGTTTTAATTCTGAGCAGCTTGCTGTTGTACCAATAAAAAGATGATTTTCGTCAAAGATAGTGAAAACTGGAATTAATTTTTGTTCAATAGGTAAGTCAGCGCTTAATAGATCAAAGCTGACTAGTAGGTGACCATTTTTTAGTTTATTAGAATCAATAGGGATAAAACGAGCAACCTCAATCGAGGAATTAGGGTAAGTGAAAATTGTAGGATCTAGATCCCATTTTTTGATTAAATGATCGATATCGTTTTGCGTCAATTGATCTTTTAAAATTATATTCTGACTATTAGTAAGCATATTTGTTCACCTCTGTTTCTTTTTTAGTTTAAGATTAACATGTAATGTTTTTTAGACTGAATTAAGTTGACTTAAAAATATATTTTTTTAACAAAAAATATAGAAAGGTGAGAATATGGAATTACATTCACTTACTGATACTTATACCCTAAATAATGGTGTAGAGATCCCTGTAATTGGCTTTGGTACTTGGCAAACACCAAGTGGAGAAGTTGCAAGAGAATCTGTTGAAGCCGCACTTGAGGCGGGATACCGTCACATTGATACTGCAGCAGCTTACGGCAATGAAGAAAGTGTTGGCGAAGCAATTAAACGTAGCGGCGTTAACCGCCATGAATTATTTGTAACTACTAAATTGTGGAATTCCGATCATGGTTATGACAAGACTAAAAAGGCAATTGATACTAGTCTAGAAAAATTAGATTTAGACTATCTTGATCTTTACTTAATCCATTGGCCTAATCCTGTAGCTATGCGTGACAACTGGGCAGAGCTTAACGCTGAAAGTTGGCAGGCGATGGAAGAAGCAGTGAAGGCTGGCAAGATTCGCGCAATTGGTGTATCCAACTTTAGAAAGCATCACCTGGATGAATTAATGAAGACTGCTGAGATTAAGCCGGTAGTTAACCAAAGTTACTTGAATCCGAGTGATTTGCAACCGGAAGTAACGGCCGCAAGCAAGGAATATGATTTGCTTAATGAGGCTTACAGTCCTTTAGGCACTGGTGGCTTGTTAGGTAATGAAGTGGTTGGTGAAGTAGCCGAAAACTATGGTAAATCTTCAGCTCAAGTATTGATTCGTTGGTCACTTCAACATGGCTTTTTACCATTGCCGAAGTCAGTTCATCCTAAGTATATTGCGGCTAATGGTGATGTCTTTGACTTTGAGATTAGTCCAGAAGACATGAAGAAGTTAGATGGTTTGCGCGGTGCAAGTAAGCTGGCTAATGATCCGGATGAGGTTAACTTTTAATTTAATTTGGAATAAAGAAAATTGAATTATCACAAGAAGTATCTTATTTTTGAAGTAAGATACTTTTTTATTAGGTGAGACAATGAAGAAAATTACAACAGGAATTGTAGCTCACGTTGACGCGGGCAAAACGACTCTTTCTGAGGCTCTGCTGTACAAGGCAGGAAATTTGCGGACGCTAGGAAGAGTAGACAATGGGGATGCTTTTTTAGATACAGATCAATTGGAGAAAAAACGTGGCATTACCATTTTTTCTCATGAAGCTAAATTAACAACTAATAATTCAGAAATTACTTTACTAGATACTCCGGGGCACGTTGATTTTAGTGCGCAAACTGAAGAAACGTTGAGTGTGCTTGATTATGCTATCTTGGTTATTTCAATTACAGATGGTGTAGCTAGTTATACTCGCACTCTGTGGCATTTACTTAAGCGGAACAATGTACCAGTGTTTATTTTTGTGAATAAGGTTGATGCGATAGGCGCTGATCGAGGGATGGCGTTGGTTGATATTCAAAAGAACTTAAGTGAGAGTTGCGTTGATTTTTCGAAGATTGATGATGAATTTTATGAAAATGTGGCTGCCACAGATGATGCCTTGCTTGAGAAGTATTTGGATAGTGGTGCCATGTCTGATCAGGACGTGCAAAATGCAATTGTGCAGAGAAAAGTTTTTCCAATTTATTTTGGTTCTGCGTTGAAATTAACGGGAATTACGGAATTTTTAGCTGGTTTTAGTAAATGGACTAAGGAAAAGGAATTCTATGATAAGTTTGCGGCACGGTGCTTTAAGATTTCGCATGATACTAAAGGTGAACGCTTAACTTGGTTGCGAATTTTGGGTGGCAGCTTAAAAGCCAAGACTGAATTAGCTGGTGAGAAAATTAATCAGCTGCGTAGTTATAATGGTGAAAAATTTGTAACTATTACTGAAGCAGCTGCTGGAGAGATCGTTGCTGCAACAGGATTGGCAAAGACGTATCCAGGACAAGGATTCGGCGTAGGGGATGCACCAACTGCACTGCTTAAGCCAGTTTTGACCTATAAAGTTAATCCCCAGGATAATGATCTTCACGCTTGCTTAAAAGCTCTGCAAACCTTGGAAGATGAAGATCCACAGCTGCATGTGACTTGGTCCGAACATTTGCAAGAAATCCACGTGCAAGTGATGGGAAAGATTCAATTAGAAATTTTAGAACAGTTAATGCAAGAACGTTTTGGTTTGAATATTGTTTTTGAACAGGGAAGTATTCTTTATCAAGAAACAATCACTAAACCAATTGAAGCAGTAGGCCACTTTGAACCACTACGTCACTACGCGGAAGTTCATCTTTTACTGGAGCCACTGCCACGTAATAGCGGTATTGTTTTTGAAAATAAATGCAGTTTAGAAGTTTTGACTAAAAATTGGCAACATCAAATCATGACGGCGTTGAAGTCTAAAGAACATCTTGGTGTTTTGACAGCTTCGCCGATTACAGATATGAAGATTACCTTGATCGGTGGTAAAGGCTCAATTGTACATTCGGTTGGTGGCGATTTCCGTGAAGCAACTTATCGTGCAGTGCGGCAAGGTTTAATGGAAGAAAAGATACGCCAACAAACTATTTTGCTCGAACCGTGGTATGATTTCCGCTTAGAAATAGGAAGAGATCAGGTAGGGCGTGCTTTAAATGATATTCAGCGCATGAATGGAAAATTTAGTACGCCTGAAAATATTGGTGAACGAACAGTCATATCCGGTTCTGCACCGGTAGCTGAAATGCAAGATTATGCGACAGAAGTGCGCAATTATACGCATGGTGAAGGTAATCTTGAATGCGTAGTCAGTGGTTATTTGCCTTGTCACAATGCGGCAGAAATTATTGAGGAAAAGAATTATGATCCCGTTTCTGATCTGGAGAATACGCCTAACTCTGTCTTTTGTTCACATGGTGCAGGTCACACCGTCACTTGGGATAAGGTGCCAGAGACTGCACAATATCCTTATACTTATCCATTAGATTAGCATGATACCATGAATTGCTTATCTTGTTACATGTGAAACATTAAAAATGCGGCATAGTGCTTTTCTTATTAAAAAATGCAACTTGAAATAAACGAAATATTTGACTAGTTATGAAAGAAATTTCATTTTATTAGCAAAATACTGCTAGAAAATCGCTTGCATAGTAAGATAAAGGTACGATAGAAAGGTGATAAAACATGACACAAATACCTTTTAAAGCTGTAGCGGTTGATCTAGATGGCACTTTTTTGACCGAAAAAAAGACTTTTGATCATGCGCTATTTGCAAAAGTTTTACGAAAATTGCAAGCTAATCAAATACCGTTTATCTGTGCAACAGGGAACCAACTAATTCGTTCGCATGAATATTTTGACGAATTTACTAATGAAGTAGATTACGTGTCTGAAAATGGGGCAATTCTAGAAGCCGATGGCAAAGTATTCAGACGGATCGCAATTGATTATAAAATTGCACAAAAATTGCTCCATTTTATTCAAACAAAATACCCTGAAGCGATCATTATGGTTAGCGCACAGCATCATTGCTATATTTTGAAGAGTATGGATCAAGCGGATAAAGACGACATTAGAATTTATTATCGTGATGTTCAGGAAATCGATCAGTTTACTGACATTGATCCAACCGATGCGATCTTGAAGGTTTGTCTGACAGCTGATGATGAACTGGCACAGGTAATTCAGGATCGGTTTAATGAAAAATATGGTGACTGTATTCGCGGCACTAGCAGTGGTAATATGACAATCGACTTGGTGCATAAAGGCATTAATAAGGCCAAGGGCGTAGACGATATGCTTAAGCATTATGACATTGCGCAAAAAGATTTGATTGCCTTTGGCGATGGCGAAAATGATATTGATATGCTTAAGGCATGTGGCTATAGCTATGCGATGAAAAACGCCAATGCGAAGGCTAAGGCGGTAGCAAAGTATGAGGCACCTTCGAATGATGACAATGGTGTGTTGCAGATTTTAGCTAAGTATTTAGATGTTGATTAATTTAATACGCAAAAAAGACTTGAGAAGTAATTTTTCCCAAGTCTTTTAGTTTGTCTTAATTTAGGTTAATTAAAACTTGTTCTTGTCCAAAACAACTGGAGAATCTGGCTTTTCACCATTGATCATCTTCAAGTTGTTGTCAAATGCCTTAACAACCATGTTACGTACAGCGTGGGTGGTGTAGAAGGCGGTGTGTGGAGTTACCAAAACGTTTGGACGATCAATTAAGTCAGCTAAACGCTTGTCTGGGAATTCTTTACCTTCCCAATCTTCGTTAAATACACCAACTTCGTCTTCGTAAGTATCCATAACAAAGCCAAAGATCTTACCTGAATCCAAACCGCGGATAACAGCGTCAGTGTCAACAAGTGGACCACGTGAGCAGTTTACAATTACAACGCCGTCTTTCATCTTAGCGATTGATTCGTCGTTGATCATGTGAACGTTAGCTGGAACGTCTGGTACGTGAAGTGAAATTACATCAGCTTGCTTGTACAAGTCGTCAAGTGAGTCAACGTAGTAACCCTTCTTTTCAAGTTCTGGGTTCTTGAAGATATCGTAAGCAATAACCTTTGCGCCGAAACCTTCCATAATTCTCATAAATACTTGACCAATGTGACCAGTACCTACAACACCAACAACTTGGTCACGAACTTCACGACCAATAGTAGGTGCCCAACGTAAGTCGCGCTTAGCCATCTTTTCGTCCATACGCTTGTCTTGACGTAATACACGAGCAGCTTGGATTGCAGCATGTTCAGCAATAGCGTCAGGAGAGTATACAGGAACGTTAGTAATTTCAAAGCCAAGTTCCTTAGCCTTGTCCATGTCGATGTTGTCGACACCAACGTTACGTAATGACATCTTAGTTACGCCAGCGTCTGCCAATGCTTGAAGAGTTTCTGGGGTGTAGTCTAATTGTTGGTAAACAACAACACCGTCAGCACCCTTAGCTAACTTAGCAGTTTCAGGAGTCAAAAGCTTATCAGTGTAATCTACATCGATATCCTTGTGAGCATCCTTCCATTCGTTTAAGAATGGTTCTTCGTCTTTACGAATAGCGTAAGCAAAAATCTTTGTCATAAATTTAACCTCCGTAAAATTTATTAGTATGACCAGTCCTCATTATACGCTTTTACTTGCTCAACAAAACACAAAAGAACCATTTTTTTGTATAGATTTTAAGAAAAATAAAAGTCAAGTTTTACTCTGAGCAAAAAAGTTGCAATTTTTTCAAAAAAAGTTTATAGCCTAAAAATTGCAACTATTATTAACTGTTACCTAATCTCAATCCCATAGATATGAAAATTATTTTTGTATATAGCAATATTAGTGAAAGGTAGTATATGGATTTGTATAAGAGACACATTTTCGTTATATAACCCAGGTTATATAATGGACTTTAAGTAGAGAAACAAACATAGCGGAGGAAAATTGAATATGCATTTTAAAGGAGAAAGCCAACAGCATTTCAGCCTAAGAAAGCTGACAATTGGTGTTGCTTCTGTAATAATCGGGACCACCTTTATGTTTTTTGGTGGTCATGCTGTTCATGCAGATGATTTAAGTAGAGATGCTGAGCAAACCAGCTCAGTTGTTCAAAAACAGAGTAGTGAGAAAATAGATGTAGATGCAGTCAAAGAAGCTGATAATGTTTCAAATCAAAGACAAGACTTACCCAGACGGTACTAAGAGTACCGCAACTGTTCCTGTAACTGTCATTGCACCAAATGTACCAGACGTTATCTACGTACCAAAGGGTGACAAGGTTCCAGACCCAAGTACTGTAGTTACTAACTCTAACGATATCAAGGACAAGATTCC
The DNA here is from genome assembly GCF_002553775.1 of Lactobacillus sp. UMNPBX16. Taxonomy (NCBI): domain Bacteria; kingdom Bacillati; phylum Bacillota; class Bacilli; order Lactobacillales; family Lactobacillaceae; genus Lactobacillus; species Lactobacillus sp. UMNPBX16. The sequence goes on along the minus strand of NZ_PCYU01000035.1, from coordinate 9,341 downwards.
TGACACGACTTACACTTGGAAAACTACTCCAGATACTCCAAATACTAAAGTAGTAATTAACTATAAGGCTAATAATCCTGGTACTCCAGATACCCCAGTTACTCCACCAGTGGATCCAGGCGATAATCCAGCAACCCCAGTTACCCCGCCTGTAAAGCCAGAGCAGAAGCCAACAACACCAACTCCTCATGCTACTAAGACACCAGCAAAGGATAATGGTGGCAAGAAGACAGTAGCTAGTGAGCAAAAATCTACTTTGCCACAAACGGGGAAGAAGGATAACGTTGCTTTGACTGCTATCGGTGTAGCTATTGCAGCTGCTGGAAGCTTATTAGGATTAGCAGATAGCAAGAAGCATAGATCTTAATTTGTAATATCTAATTTCTGTTTACTAAGAAGCAAGTTGACTCAAATAGGAGCTAGCTTGCTTTTTTGTCTAAAAGTTTAAGGATTTCTAAAGACAAAAAGCAAATAGTGACGCATTGTCATAAAGCTGATATTATATACTCATAACAAAAATACAACGCATCAAATAGAGATGAATTGTACGAAGGTAACAAATCTTCTAATTCCTTATTAATACATCCTATTGGGCCTTTATTAATTCATACATTGGGTATTGCTTTTTGCTGGTTGTCCCCTATACAACCGCGAAAGTTAAGATTGATAATAAGTCCATCCCCTTTTTGCGAAGGTAAAGAGTCAAGACCCCCTGCAACATCTCTTGCGTTGAATCTTTTGTTAATCTTGATAATTTATTTTCGCAACATTAGTGATGAGTAGGCTAATGTAAAAAAATCTCGTTATTCTCATTCAACACAACTCCCTTAAAAGGGCTGGTTTAGAAAAGTCATCTAAATCAGTCCTTTTTCTTTTTTTCGTTATAATTAAACTTGAGAACTAAAACAAAGGGGAAGAAAAATGATCTTAATTTCATGGAATATCGATTCATTAAATGCAGCTCTGACTGGTACTTCAGCTAGGGCGGAAGAAACGCGGCAAGTTTTAACTAAAATTCATGATGCCAATCCAGATATTATTGCGATTCAAGAAACTAAGCTGCGTGCAACTGGGCCAACTAAAAAACATAAAGAAGTGTTGGCTGAAAAGTTCCCTGAGTATGACTATGTTTGGCGCTCTTCAGAAGAACCAGCTAGAAAAGGCTATGCTGGTACAATGTATCTTTATAAGAAAGGATTAACTCCTGCAGTGTCTGAGCCGATTATTGGCGCCCCTGAGCCGATGGATCATGAGGGACGGATAATCACACTGGAATTTGATAAATACTTTGTCACCCAGGTTTATACGCCAAATTCAGGCAGTGGTTTAAAGCGACTAGCTGAACGTCAAGTTTGGGACCAAAAGTATATTGAATATCTGCAAAAATTAGATGAAAAAAAGCCAGTTTTGGCAAGTGGCGATTATAATTGTGCTCACACAGAAATTGACTTAAAACATCCCGAAAATAATCATCACTCAGCTGGCTTTACTGATGAAGAAAGAGTCGACTTTACCAATTTGCTCAATGCTGGCTTTACCGATACCTTTAGAAAAGTTCATGGTGAGATTATTGGCGTATATTCTTGGTGGGCTCAACGTGTCAGAACCGCTAAGGCTAACAACTCTGGCTGGAGAATTGATTATTGGCTAGTAAGCAATCGCATTGCTGATAAGGTGGTCCGCTCAGAGATGATCGATACGGGCAAACGAGCAGACCACTGCCCAATTTTGCTTGAAATAAATCTTTAAATTGAAGCAAGCCCTAGTATAATTTCTTTTTGAAATGTTTTTATTTTGAAAAAGAAGTAGGGGTTGAAATTCTTTGAATAACGAGAAAAAAGAAGATTGAGCTTTGGAGCAGGATCTGAAGTACAATCGTCTGACAGCATTTAAGCTATTCGCGATGACTAGTTCAATGGTTATTTCCGTTGATGAACTCGCACCATTTGGTAAAACTGGAGCAACGGCACTGTTTTACTTGTTAATTGCTGGAATCGCTTGGTTTATCCCGATTACGCAAATGGCTGGAGAAATGGCCTCAATTGATGGTTGGGAAAAAGGCGGAATCTTCACTTGGGTGAAAGGATCTCTTGGAGAAAAAACAGGCTGGACAGCAATGTTTTATCAATGGATTCATATTACTGTTGGTATGGATACGATGATGTATGTGATCATTGGGGCATTGTCTATCACATTTGGGACACCTTGGTTCAACACCACGCCAATCGTACGCTTCATTTTAATGATGGTTATTCTGTGGGGAGCAACAGCGATTCAGGTAATTGGTGTTAGAAAGATTGGTCGAATCGCTGAATGGCTGTTTATTCTGGGGATTGCGACACCAGTAATTTTATTGATTATTTCATTCTTCGTATATGTGATTCAGGGGCATCCCTTGCATATGACGATTAACTGGAATACTGTAATTCCACATAAATTGAATGGTAATACATTAGTTGCCTTTGTCCCATTTATGTTGGCCTTTTGTGGTGGGGAAGCTTCTGCACCGCACGTTAAAAACTTGGACCACATCAAGTCATACTCAAAAGTTATGCTTGGCTTAGCCGTTACTGCAATCTGCTTCGACTTGCTAGGTAGTATGGCAATTGGAATGACTGTGCCTAAGGATCAAATAGAGAACAGTACGGGCTTTGTTTATACCTATGGCAAGCTGTTAACGTCAATCGGGCTACCTGGTGATCTGTTGCAAAAAATTGTGGGTATAATGTTAGCTTGCGGTATTATTGGTGAGCTAGGCAACTGGATTGCTGGTCCTAATCAGGGAATGTATGAAGCGGCTAAAGAGGGCTATATGCCTAAGTTTTTTGCTAAAACCACTAAGCACGGCGTGCCATTAAGAATTATGGTTTTACAATCAAGTATCGTTACCATTTCTGCATTATTGATTACTTTTACCAGTGGTGCCGATGCCGATTTTGCGTTTAACGTTTCATTGGCCGCAACGACGGCGCAATATCTCATGGTTTATATGATTATGTTGATTGCTTACATGGTTTTGAAAAGAAAGCATGAAGATTATCACCGTATGTATTATATGAGCAAGAACCCTAATTTGAGTATTGCAATTGCGGTGCTTGCATTAATCATCACGGTTATAGCTTTCTTTGTAACTTTTGTTCCAGCACAAGGCACGCCAAGCAATTTGCGTCACGTTTATGTTTGGACCTTAATCGGCATGTGTGCCATTGTGTCGATTTTGCCACTTATTTTGTATCGCTGGCATGAAAAATGGCAATCACAATAGAATTAAGAAGCATTCGTTTTTCAAGACGGATGCTTTTTTAGTAGAATTTGAGAGAGGTGAATAAAATGGCGGATGCGATGAGGGATGCAATATTAAATGGTTTTGTTGATCAAAATTATTTAGGAAGTGAAGAATTAGGTCCTAAAATATTAGCTAATAATCAGCAAGAGAGAATCTGGCAGACTTTGCGCCAGGAATTGTATAGTTGCAAGTCCTTTACTTGGGCGGTTGCGTTTATTACGCAAGACATGCTAGTTCCGTTTAAGGTGATAATGGCAGATTTAGCGAAAAATGGAATTAGTGGCACGATTATTACTGGTGATTACTTGGGTTTTAACAATCCGCGTGTTTTTACGGAATTACAAAAGATTCCTAATTTAGAAGTTCGTATTGCTAATAAGGCAGGTTTCCATACTAAAGGATATTTATTTAATCATGAAAACTATCAAACTGTGATTATTGGCAGTGCTAATTTTACACGTTCAGCTCTGCTGGCTAACTATGAGTGGGCTTTGAAAGTAAGTTCAAAAAAGCAAGCAGATTTAACAGCTCAATTAGTGGATAAAATTGCAGATTTAAAACAGGATAGTTTTGTTTTAAATTCAGCCTGGCTAACAGATTATCGTAAAAATTGGGTAAAGCCTGAGCGAGTTGCTACTGATCGGCATCAGACAAAAATTTTACCAAATAAAATGCAAAAAGCGGCTTTAAAACAGATAGAAGCACTAGTTGCAAGTGGTGAAAAACGAGGGCTAGTAGTGTCAGCCACAGGAACGGGGAAAACTTATTTAGGTGCTTTTGCTGTTAAGAAATATCAGCCGCGGCGTTTTTTATACATTGTGCATCGTGAGCAAATTGCTAAAAAGTCATTAGAAAGTTTTTATCGTGTAATTGGTGGACCAAGATCGGATTATGGCTTATTAACGGGAAATAGGCACAATTTACAGGCCAAGTATTTATTTTCGACGGTACAAACGATAAGTCAACCTGAGATGCTGGCTAATTTTAATAGCGACGAATTTGATTATGTCTTGATTGATGAAGCACACAGGGCAGCTGCACCTTCGTATCAGCGCCTTTTACATTATTTTAAGCCCAATTTTTGGTTAGGAATGACGGCTACGCCTGAACGAATGGATGAGCAAAATGTTTATCAGATTTTTGACTACAATTTGGCATATGAAATTCGTTTGCGGGATGCACTGGAAGAAAAGATGCTGGCGCCATTTCATTATGTGGGTGTCCAGGATTATGAAGCAGACGGAGTAGCGATTGATGAAACAACAGATTTACGCTACCTAGCTTCTACATCTCGAGTAGACTATGTTTTAAAGGAATTAGACTATTACGGCTATTGTGGAACAAAGGCTAAAGGCTTGGTTTTCTGCAGTCGACAGGATGAAGCACGTGAATTAGCTCGGCTTTTTAGTCAAAAAGGACATCCCGCTGTAGCATTGACCAATGAGGATAATGAAAAAAGACGTAATGAAGTGGTTGCGTCTTTAGTTAAAGGTGAGATTGAGTATATTGTAGCGGTTGACTTGTTTAACGAAGGAATCGACATCCCTGCCTTGAATCAAATTGTAATGTTACGCAACACACAGTCGAGCATAGTGTTTATCCAGCAGTTAGGCCGGGGGCTTCGTAAATATCCTGGCAAAGATTTTACCGTTGTGCTAGATTTTATCGGCAATTATAAAAACAATTACATGATTCCGTTGGCACTGAATCAGGATACTTCTCGAAGCAAAGATCAAGCTAAACGAGAAACGCGTCTGCCAAGCTTTATTGATGTTTCAACGATTAACTTTAGTAAAATTGCCAGTGAAAAAATTTTGGCTTCGCTTGATAGTGTCAAGCTTGATGGGATGCGTGAATTGCGGCAGAGTTACCATGATCTCAAGAACAAACTAGGGCGTGTACCGCTACTATTTGATTTTTATCAATATGGCTCAGTTGCACCGATTGTTTTTGCACAAAATCATGGCTTGGCAAGCTATGCTGACTTTTTGGGTAAAATGGGCGAAGACGTTAATTTATCAAAATATGAAAATGAAGTGCTGTCTTTTGTGACTAAGGAATTACTTAATGGTAAAAGAATTCACGAGTTACTTTTGTTAGAGATGCTACTTGAACAAGATATTGTTAAGCAAGAAGATTATCTAGCTCAATTGAAACGACACCATGCTTATGTAAATGATGAATTGTTAGCTTCTGTTGATGCGATTTTATCGCTAGATTTTTTTGATATTAAGCAGGGAAAGACTACCAAAAAAGCACAATATGGTAAATTGCCGTTAGTTGAACGTAGCAATTTATTTGACTATCAATTGAATGGTTCTCTACGTTCTGCCCTAGATCAACATCATTTTAAGAATTTATTTGTTGATGCTATTAAAACTGGTTTGGCCTTAAATCAGGAATATGATAATCAGCGTCAATTTACTTTATATCAGCAATATGATCGTAAGGACGCTTGTCGACTCTTGAACTGGCCTAAGGATGTTTCGGCCCCGATGTATGGCTATCGTGTTGGTGAGCAGGACACACCAATCTTCATCACTTATCATAAAGATGATCATGAAAAGCGGAATGCTCTGTATCGTAATACATTGGCTGATGGGCGCAGTTTGCGCTGGTATACTCGGGTGCCACGGCATTTAGATTCTGATGAGGTACAGCGTTTGCTTAATACGCGAGGGATGAATTTGCATATATTTGTTAAAAGAAGCGATGCAGATGGTAAGCAGTTCTTTTATTTAGGCAAGGCAAAGATTCAAGCTGATTCTGTTCGCGAAGAATTGCTCGGTGTTAAGAAAAAGCCAGCTGTAGGGATGAACTTAATGTTGAAACATCCACTGAGTGAGTCAATGCATGAGTTATTATTTGAATAGACCAAAAAAGCCTTTCCGCTTAGGAAAAGCTTTTTTAATTGCCGCTAATATTAATTAGATCTTGGTCATCTTGGTTATTATCCTTATCAAACATTCTAGGCTTGATGTGATCTAGAATCTTAGTCCCGATATTTTTCTGAGCAGTTTCATCACCGCTAACCTGGTTTAAAAACATAATTATTCCATATCGATTATCTGTAGTCATTTTGATCCAATTACCAAAATGAGTGTTGCTTAAGCTACCATAAGCAGATTTAGTATGGTCATCATCTAAATGAAGCCCTCCAGAATAATTAGTGGTTGCACTTTTAAGATGAGTTAAGTAATAGAAATCGGATTTGCTTAAGATACTACCATTGGTTAAGCCAAGCTGGATCTTGTAATAATCCATTGGGGTAGTGAACATATTGCCTGCGCCTGGAAGCTGGGAGGCAAGAGTCTTTTTAACGTATTCAGCGTCTTGGTAATTTTTACCATTATTCCAGACGTAAGAGATAGGATCGGTTTTCCAACTAGGAATATCCTGATAAAGGAATGTATTAGCAAGCCCTAATTTGTTAATGATGCGATTATTGAAATTGTTTTCGTAGGATTGTCCGCTGATTTTAATAATAATTCCGGCTAATAAAAGATAGTTGGTATTATTGTAGAAGTAGGTTCCTGGTGTCCCTTGAGTGCCGTTATTAGTATTATCAATAGCCCAATTGATGGCGTCATTCTCACTTAAAACTTTTCCGCGATCCAATTCAGTATTGGTTGCTTGAATGCCAGAAGTATGGGTCATTAACTGTCCAATAGTAATATTATCGGCGTTTTTAAGATTAGGGTACCAACGTGAAATTTTGGTGTTTTGCGTAAATTTTTGACTAGTGTGCCAGTTTTCATTCATCAGCTGAATTATCATTGCTGCTGTAACAACTTTTTGCAAAGAAGCAGTTGGATAAACTACGTTGTCGTTCCCATTACCAACTTTTTTACCGTACCAAGCGTAGCCATAGCTGATTTGTTGCGGCTGACCGTTTTTGATAATGACGATACTACCGCGAGTATTGTTTTGAGCCAAAGTATTGCGGACAAAATTTCGCATTTCGGTTTTAGAGTATGAACTGGCTTGAACTTGTGGTGGTTCAGTGATCGCAAATGCAGGAACTGTCGTTAGCAGCGCAGCGGTAGCTAGTCCAATAATTGATTTTTTCAAAATTTAAAAGGCCTTCCTTAAAAAGTGGTTTGTTTACATTTTAGCGCGTTCTTTGCATCGGACAAACTATTATTTTGGTGAAAAGACGTATTTTTAGCTAGCTTGTTGAAAAAGTGCGGCTAATTTTGCTCTGAGTGCGGGATCATGAGCGTATAAATAGGTACCGCGGATTCCTCGCTTGAATAGAACGTTGAGTGAATTCATGAACATCTTCTCTTCATATTCTATTTTTTCTTTTGAGTTGGTTAGATCATTACGCTTTTTGAACATCTCAACATCTGTAATTTTGTCTAAATTAACTTTAAGTTGATTGGTGCCGGGAATCAGGCTGATTGGTGGACCGATAATGATGCCAGCATAATTTAGGTCAAAACCTTGGCAAGTATAGATAGAACCAACTTCATTGATTGTTGTAGGAATTTCTGCCCAAGGAGTTGATGTGTAGTTGTATTGATCCCATGGCAGCATGAATTTCCCTTCTTTAATGTAATGTTTGCCACCATCAAGAGTAGATGGATAGCCGGAAGTTGAAAGAATTCTTGCCAGGCCGTCTGTTTGATTTCTCTTGACGATTTCTTGCCGCATTTTTTCTGCATCAGTAAAAATACGAAAGTCGTAGTTGTGCCACATTTCTTTTTTTAAGGGCATTAATTTATTATGTGTAAAAAAGTTAAACCATTCTATTAGACTATCTGGTGCCATCATTCTAAATTGATGATGTAGTTGATAGTCTTCGTGGGGATAATGATGAGTAATTGCTTCAAGTCGCTTACGTGTCCAGAAGCTTTTCATTCGTAAAACTTGGTTTTCATCAAATACCAAAATGACAACTTTTGACCGCTTAATAACCTCCTCTAATTGGTTATCGTGATAAAAGTTGTTGTAGTGATCAGGCTGAGATAAGAGCAAGTGTGCTTCATCAATGACGACAACATCAGCACTGGTTTGTTTTTTGTCCATCTGATTAATAAATGAAGTTGGCCGCATATAATTTTTCTTATATAGTTCTTTAATTGGCCCAGCAATCTGCTTATAGACTTTTAGCAGTTCAGGGTGATTTACTAAAAAGTAGTTTTGAGTTTTATACAGTTGGCTGCCTGTTTGGTGGTTTAATTTTTGCAACTGATCAAAAAGGGCAGAAAGCACTACACTTTTACCAGTACCTGCTTCACCATAAATAGTGAAAACAGCAGGATGATTTTTATTGCTGCAATGTGTAATCGAAAAATGTAAAATTTTTTGTACGAGAAGTGATTGCTCTTGGTTGAGCTGATGGTAAGGAGAGAGTTTAAAACTTGCTTGATTATTCAATATTTATTCACCTCGTTTTCAATTATAATGAATAGAAATAATAATGATAAAGGAAGAAAACATGACTGCACAAAAAATAATTCACGATCAGCTATTTTTAAGACAAAAATCTGATTTAGCTGGCAAAAATGATTTACAAGTTGCGATAAACTTGCGTGATACGCTACTAGCTAATCGTGGGAAAGCTGCGGGGCTGGCTGCAAATATGATTGGTCAGACTAAACAAATTATTGCGTTTTATGCTGGCCCGCTTCCATTTGTAATGCTGAATCCGCGTATTATTCAAAAAAAGCAGATGTATCTTGCTAGTGAGGGATGTCTGTCACTAGAAGGCGAGCGTAATGTTCAGCGCTATGAAGAAATTACTGTTACTTATCAGAATATGGAGTTAGAAACAGTAACGCAAACTTTTGGTGACTTTATAGCTGAAACGATTCAGCATGAAATTGATCATTGCAATGGAATTTTGATTTGAATAGTAGAATATTTACGTGATTTTGCAAAAAAAGTAAAAAAATTTAAATTAATTTTGCATGGTTTCAGGGATGAAAACCCACAATTTTCGAATAATTAGATTTGAGAGAATAAAATACTTTTTAATTTAATGCAAAGATAAAGGAAAATATATTACAACACTACCTAGTGTATCGTGAAGAACCCGAACGAAGAACAA
>NZ_PCYU01000034.1:0-310 GCF_002553775.1 Lactobacillus sp. UMNPBX16 | reverse complement strand
AACATTGAAGTCTGGACAGATATGCTTCAAAACATGAAATCCCGAGGCTTAAAGCAAGTTGAGCTTTTTCTTTCTGATGGTGTTGTTGGCATGAAAACAGCCTTGGCCAGGACTTATCCTAAAGCTCATTTTCAACGCTGTTTGGTTCATGTCATGCGCAATATCTGCGCTAAAGTACGCGTCGACGATCGTGAAAAGATCATGAACGAATTCAAACAGGTGCATCAACAGACAAACAAAGAAGAAGCCACAGCTGTCCTGCATGACTTCTATACCAAATGGGGCAAGGTTTACAGCCATGTTATCAGAA
>NZ_PCYU01000033.1:0-418 GCF_002553775.1 Lactobacillus sp. UMNPBX16 | reverse complement strand
CTTCCTTTGCGCCGAGAAACATTTGAGCGTGAAGCAGTCTATATTGCCATTGGCATCAAGCCTAATGGGCACAAGGAGGTCATTGACTACTGCATTGCGCCTAGCGAGAACATTGAAGTCTGGACAGAGATGCTTCAAAACATGAAATCCCGAGGCTTAAAGCAAGTTGAGCTTTTTCTTTCTGATGGTGTTGTTGGCATGAAAACAGCCTTGGCCAGGACTTATCCTAAAGCTCATTTTCAACGCTGTTTGGTTCATGTCATGCGCAATATCTGCGCTAAAGTACGCGTCGACGATCGTGAAAAGATCATGAACGAATTCAAACAGGTGCATCAACAGACAAACAAAGAAGAAGCCGCAGCTGTCCTGCATGACTTCTATACCAAATGGGGCAAGGTTTACAGCCATGTTATCAGAA
>NZ_PCYU01000032.1:0-1641 GCF_002553775.1 Lactobacillus sp. UMNPBX16 | reverse complement strand
GGACGCGATTGCCAACAACTCTGAGTTGCCAGATGGCACAACGTACACGTGGAGTAAGCAGCCAGACACAACGCAGCCCGGCGACACAACTGGTGAAGTAACGGTTCATTACAAAGATGGTAGTTCTGAAACAGTTACGGTGCCGGTTTACGTCAACAGCGCAGCGGAAACCAATCAGCCAGAGGTAAGCACGCCAACGGTTGATCAAAACGCGACAGTTGATCCAAACAGCGTAGTCACCAACCAAGACACTTTGCCAAAGGGGACAACGTATAGTTGGACGACGGAGCCTAAGACTGATAAGGCTGGGCAACCAGCTACTGGTAGTCTGCATGTCGCTTACCCAGATGGGTCAAGCGAGGACGTACCGGTTACGGTCAACGTGAAGTCAAACAAGGATCAATACCAGCCAACGGTTCCAGGCGACAAGGTAACTGTTAAGGATCCAAGTCACTTAACTGAAGGTGAAAAGGACCAAGTTAAGAACAACGTCGATAATGCTAACAAGGATAAGTTCCCAGATGGCACTGAAGTTACAGTTGGCGATGATGGAACAACTACAGTAACTTACCCAGATGGTTCGAAGGATGTCATTGCTGGTACTGATTTAGTCATCGCTCCTAAAAGCGAAGATGTTCTTGGAAGCAAGTATCATTCACACAAGAATGGTTCAAACTCTAGTCAAGCTGATAGAGTTAAGGGAGCTTCTACTGCTAATGGCAGCATCGCAAACGCTGGTAACAACCTAGGTGTTAAGGCTGAAACTGATAATGCCATTGTAGGTGTTAAGGGTGAAAGTGATAATGCCATTGGTAATAACAAGGCTACTAGCTTAAAGACATTACCACAAACAGGCACTAAAGATACTTCAATTTTGGGTGTGCTTGGTATGCTTTTAGCTTCACTTGGTCTATTCGGATTTAAGAAGAAGCGCGATAAAGAATAATTTATAATAGTTTTTTATAAATTCTATTGGTAAAAGTATCTAGAGAAAGTTAATTCTCAGATTTAAAAAGACGATCGAAAACTTTTGAAAAATTGTTTTTGATCGCCTTTTTGTGTGAAATGAAAACAAGATTCTACGTAAGCGTAAAATGTAAGCGTCATATAACCGAGTATCTTTTTTAGTCCGTATTTTTCAGGTATTCTAATCTCATCAATTTAATGGAGGTTAAGAATATGATCGAAAAACAACAACCCATTGTGGCACTTGGCCACTCTTCTAAACCTAAGAAGGCTCGTCCACCACGCAATAATCTGTTGCTTAGTTTAAAGAAGAATGACTTAGAACTGAACTTCTACAGTAGTTTAGATACTGAAATTATGAATAAGCTGCTTGAGAAAGTCTTGCCATGATTAAGCTCAGTGACTTAGGGCAAGTCTATATCGTTTGCGGCAAGACGGATCTGCGTAAAGGCATTGATGGACTAGCAACTTTAGTCAAAGAACAGTTTGAACTTGATCCTTTTAGCGGCAAAGTCTTTCTCTTTTGCGGCGGAAGCAAGGACCGCTTCAAAGCCCTTTATTGGGACGGACAAGGTTTTTGGCTGCTTTATAAAAGATTTGAAAATGGAAAATTGAACTGGCCCAGGAATCAAAATGAAGTTCAAGCTTTATCTTTTGAGCAGGTCGACTGGCTAA
>NZ_PCYU01000031.1:0-3068 GCF_002553775.1 Lactobacillus sp. UMNPBX16 | reverse complement strand
CTTGACTTTGGGTAGAAAAATTGCTGCTGAAGCAGAAGCTCATTATAAGCAAGTTTCAATGCATTCATTTGGTGGAGCAATTCATTTTGCAGCAAGTTTGCAAATGGCAGCAGCAATTCCGAATGCATATCCTGTTGAATCAGAGGAAAATTATAACCCATTAAGAACTGATCTTATGAAAGAACCTTTTAAGACTGATGAAAAGATGAATTATATTTTGTCTGAAAATAAGCCTGGATTAGGAATTGAATTGGATTGGAATAAAGTGAAAAAATACGAAATCTAAGTGGTGATAAAAATGTTTATGTATATTTTAAGTGTTATTGTTGCCATTGCGATACTAATTGTTTTGATCTTTAAGGGTGTTAATATGGTGCCTGCATCATTGATTGCCTCTTTGGCTGCAATTTTAATTGGTGGTATAGATTTGTGGAAAGGCTTATCTCAAGGTTATGCCACTACTATGGGAAATTATGTAAAAGACTTTTTCTTAATTTTCTTTCTTTCAGCTTTATTTGGTGCAGTGATGTCAGATAGTGGAGCTGCATCTAAAATAGCTTCTACTTTAGTAAATAAAATTGGAAAAAGTAGTGTAATTCTGGTTCTACTGATTGTCACATTAATTTTGTCTTATGGGGGGATTATGACTTATCTAGTGGCTTTTACTTTATATCCTATAGCCGTAATTCTTTTTAAAGAAGCAGATATTCCAATTAAGTTATTTCCAGCTACAATTTTAGGTATTGCAGCTACGATTTGTATGACTACATTACCAGGGAGTCCACAAATTCAGAATATTATGCCAACCCAGTATTTCCATACTAATATTTATGCTGGTGCCACGATTGGTATTGTCTGTGGCATATATGTTTTTATTGCTAACTATCTATATTTAAAACATGCTCAAAAGAAATGTAGTGATAAAGGCGAGCATTTCGAGGTTTTGGATAAGTCTATTGATCAAAAAGAAGAAGAAAAAGCTCAATCAATTAACTTTTGGGTAGCTATTTTACCAATTGTTGTAATGTTAGTTTTAATCTTTGTTTTAAAAAATAAATTAGATGCTAACTTTTCTGTAGTTATTGCTATGTTTGTTGCAAATCTTTTAGCATTTATCTTTTTCTACAAGCCATTAAAAGGACATTTAGAAAAAACAATTGAAACTGGCACACAAAATGGTATTAATGCTTTAATGACTACTTCTGCTGTAGTTGCTTTTGGTGGAGTTGCAACAATTTCTCCACAGTTTGCACAAGTTGTTAAAGCATTGTCAAATAATCATTCCAATGTTTATTTGATTTCTATGATAGTCGTAAGTGTGGCATCTGGAATTTCAGGTTCTGCGAGTGGCGGTATTGGTATTTGGTTAAATTCGTTTGGTACACATTTAGCAACAATGAATTTGAATTTTTCAGCTTTACATAGATTAGCTGTTATGTCTTCAGGTTGGACTGGATGTTCACCGTTCTCGAGTGGTCCTGTTGTGGCAAGTTCAGTAGCTCATGTAAAATTAAAAGATTCCTATCCATATATATTCGTAACTTGTGTTGTTAATCCATTTATAGCAATGGTTATTGGTTACATTATGTTTAGTGTAGGTATTGTTTAATTTAAATCTTTATTAGACTAATAACAAAGAGTCTTGCAGCGATATTATAATTAAGTATTTCGGTGTAAGACTCTTTTAATTTAACTAAAAGCAGATTGCAAAATTTAAAAGCAATTATATTCTTTACAAAATATGGCAGATATCCCAATTATGTTAAATCTTAATATATAAGTTTCAATTAAACATGATACTTATATTTTCCAATCGACAAGAAAAAGAGGTTATTAAGCTATGTAAGCGATTGCACTATACTAATAATGTAATCAGAAACATAGAAAGGAAATAAAAATGACAGATTGGTTAAACATTAGAGACAGAGTTTACATTGTAACTGGCGGGTCATCAGGGATTGGAGCAGCCATTGTAAAAGAGTTGCTTGAACAAGGTGCAAAAGTTGTAGATGCTGATTTAAATGAACCTAAAGTGACACATGAAAATCTAACTTTCTATCAAACAGATGTAACTAATAAAGATGATGTGGATGCCACAGTAAAAGCAACCATAAAAGAATATGATCACTTAGACGGTGTGGTAAATAACGCAGGTATTAACTTACCAAGACTTTTAGTAGATGACAAGAAACCAGAAAGTCAATATGAAATGACTGAAAAAGATTGGATAAAGATGTTTACCGTTAATGTTAAGAGCGTGATGTTAATGTCACAAGCAGTCGGTAGATATCTAGTTAACCAAAAACACGGTGTAATCGTTAATATGTCAAGTGAAGCTGGTCTTGAGGGCTCACAAGGTCAAAGCATTTATTCAGCTACTAAGGGTGCAATCAATGGATTTACTCGTTCGTGGGCAAAAGAACTTGGTAAATTTAATGTACGTGTAGCAGGTGTAGCTCCTGGGATTATGGAAGCAACTGGCTTAAGAACCCCAAGTTATGAAAATGCACTAGCTTACACTAGAAATATTACAGTAGATCAATTAAGAGCAGGTTATAAGAGCACAACAACTACTCCAATGGGTAGAAGTGGCCATTTGTATGAAGTAGCAGATTTAGTAGCCTACTTGTTATCAGATAGATCAAGCTATATTACAGGGGTAACCATTAATGTAGCAGGAGGCAAGTCAAGAGGCTAGAGACAGAGGGGATAAAAATGGATAGTTACTTATTTAAGCTTTTAAAACTTCTCATTGAAAATGGCTCTATGACAACACAGGATATTGCTTATTATGGAAATGTTTCAAAAAGAACTGTTACTAACAGAATTAATGAATTAAACAATGTATTGGGAGATACGGCACAAGTTTTAAAGGAGTCTAATAGATATCAATTAATTATAAATAACTATCCGGACTTTTTACATTTAGAAACTCAGTTTCTTAAAGGTGAATTGGATTTAAATGATCCAGTAAAAAGAGAATCTTTTATTATTTATCATCTTATCAGTAATAAGAGTTTTATCACCCTTGATGATCTTGCTGATCAGATGAAACTGTCAAATCTTTT
>NZ_PCYU01000030.1:0-103920 GCF_002553775.1 Lactobacillus sp. UMNPBX16 | reverse complement strand
ATCATTCATGAAGGAGTTCTTCTTTCTGTATGTTTTTTTTTGTTCAAACCAATCATACGAGAAAGGAACTCCTTTTTCTAATGTTTAAAGAAATAAATTTAAGGAATCAGTCATCCTTACACAAACTATTTTACAGTCTCTAGTTCTCGCAATAAATCAGGATGAAGATAATTTTCTACATCATATTCATAAATATTATAGTTTTTAGTATGAAAAATTCGTTTGCGACTAAAGGGTGCTTTTTCGTGCAAGAGCGCGGTAAGCTCTTGTTCAATGCGAATGTTTTTGTGTGGATCAACTAAAATAATAATAGGTAATGCACCAGCAGGTTGAATCTCGGTATTATGTAAGACAATTTTGCGAATTTCAATTGCACCACCACCGATAGAGCATCCAGCCAATTCCACTTTCTTTTTATCATTAGACATATTTAAAATAGCAGTATTAGGGTGACCAATTGGGCTAGGACCATCTTCTTCAACAAAACGTAAATCTACGCCGCGCTGGCGTGCAATCTCAGGTGCCTTTGGTACGCGTAGATCGTCTGAGTCAAAGCCTAAAATACCTGTCGCAATAGCATAGTCTGTTCCATGACCACGGTGAGTTTGGGCGAAAGAGTCGTAATAATGAACGGTAACTTTACTCGGGGTACCGCCAAAAAGTTTGTAACCAGCGCGTCCAATAGCGACGGCTCCGGCCGTATGTGAACTTGATGGTCCCACCATTACGGGGCCAATAATGTCAAAAACACTTTTATACCGATTAGTCATTTTAATCCCTGCTTTGTAAGTTATTCTGTTTTTAATTATAACGAATAATAAAGAAGATTAAGAAAGTTTTTTGCAATTTTAGCCGAAGTTTTGTCATAATAATATGAAAAGTGAAAGAGGTTGGTTAAATGACTAAAGAAAAAGCAGAATTAAAACAAAATTTGGAGCATCTAGCTGAGCAAAAGGGCAGCCAGCAGGCAGTTTCTTACCAAGACTTGTTTACACCACAATTGATGCAAAAGTATACTAGATTTGCTACTATTGACTTTTTTGTCAGAGAATTGGGCGTGAAAGACTTTACGCAAATTGAGCAGATGGCGATAGATCAAGTCGATGAATTTGTTAAAAAAGAGACCAAGTTTGCTAGCTGGGAAGAAATGCAACAAAAGGCAGTTAGCGAGTACATGATGAAGTTATTTTAGCAACAAAAAGCGAGTTAGTATTAACTTTAAAACTAACTCGCTCTTTTATTTACTATGTTAGGTGAATGACTTGAGCACCTAATTCATCAATAAAGCGCTGATCATGTTCAATTACTAGCATAGTAGGATGATATTTTTTAATTAATTGAATAATTTGTTCTTGGTTAAAGACATCTAAATAGTTCAAAGGCTCATCCCAAAGATACAAATTTGCTGGTTCAAGTAAGGACTTGGCTAAGTAGACCTTTTTTTGTTGGCCTGAAGACATTTGATTAATTGAATTAGTGAATATATCACGTTCAGTACCTAATTTGTGTAAGATATTGAGAAAATCGGCATAGTTAAGGTGATGCTTTTGGGCAAAATCTTTTAATGATAGGTTATTAGATTGTTCAATCTGTGATAAATAGGAGATTGAAATCTTATCAGCTGAATGCAATTTGCCAGTAATTGTTCCAGCAAAAGTATTAGTAATTGCCTTAAACAAACTAGATTTTCCTATACCGTTTTTACCAGTAATCACAATTTGGTAACCACGCATTAAATCAAAGGTAGTAGGTTGGAAAAGGGGAAGCTTGTCATAAGCAAGGCTAACTCCTTTAGCAGTAATTAGATGTTTATGATGGTCGGGGACAAAATTCATGGCTAGGTCATTGTCTGCTTCAATATTTTTTAAAAGACCTTTTCTTTCTTCGATATTTTTATCTAATCTTGCTTCTACATTTTTGGCAAGTTTCATTTTTTTGGCGGCTTTGTGTCCCATGAATCCTTTATCGTAAACTGTACTTCTATGTCGAATATCGCCTTTCATCTTGGCTCCCGCATTTTTGTTGCTTTCGGAACGCTGGGCAAAAGTTTGCATCTTTTGTTGACTGGCATGGAGATTTTTAATTTGCTTTTCTAACTTTGCATTATAAGCGATATTAGATTCATCCTCTAATTCCTTTTGTTTTTCATAACGAGTATAGTTTCCTTGTTCCAGCCTAATTTTTTGCATTTCAATTGCTAGAGTGTGATCGACAACTTTATCTACAAAATTTCGATCATGGCTGATTACAATTAATCCCTGTTTTTTATTATGCAGATATTGTGCTACTTGATTTCGTGTATCTTCATCGAGGTGATTCGTTGGTTCATCTAGTAGGGCAAAAGAATGTTGATTAATAAAACAAAGCGCCAGTAAAATTTTTGTTTGTTCACCGCCACTAAGTGTTGAAAAGGGCTGCCAAATGATATTTTCTTTAGCATGAAGCAGATTTAATTCTCGTTTTAACTCCCATTCCTCAAAATTAAACTGTTCTTGTAAAGCATAAATAGTAAGGTTATCGGGATCATTAATTACCTGAGGATAGTAATTGAATTCTAAATCACTTTGAATAGTTCCTTGATATTCGACCTGTTTTAGCAGCATTTTCATAAAAGTGGTTTTGCCGCGACCATTACGACCGATTAAGCCAAGTTTCCAATTAGAATCGAGATTTAGGTTTAAATTATCAAAAATTTTATCCTGACCGTCATAGGCAAATGAAACGTTTTTTAGTGAAATTGTAGACATAAAAAAGCACCGTCCTCTCAAACTGTGCTTATGATCTGAGAAAATGGTGCCTGATAGATTAGTCCAAGTTGGCTAATCTATAATTATTCTTAATTTAAATTAAAGAAAATCACGCAGACTAATTTCTGATCACAAGCAAAAAGTACATCCTTAAACTGATAGAATGCATTATTTTTTACTTAACGAAAATCAGAAATTAAAAACGCATCGGCGTGAGTCCTCCTATTACTTGAATTGATTAATCTGGTAATACTTTACCATCAAATATAATTATTTGTCAATATTTTTATGATAATTCATTTGCAAGCGTAAGGCCTCGTAAATTGGTTTTCCACCTAAAATGTCCAGAATGTAGTAAGCAACGAAAGTAACAATAATCATTGGCAATACTTGCTGGACAGTTCCAATCATTTCAGTCAGCAGCATAATTGCTGTGAATGGTGCTTTTTCTATTGCACCAAAATATGCGGCCATGGAAATCACTAGGATATGAGGGAAGTACGTTGGCAAAATAATCTGCGATTTTATCATAATATTGGCGCAAATTATTCCCAATAATGCCCCAAGAACTAGGATAGGCATGAAAATACCACCAGGTACGGAAGAACCATATGAAAGCATTGAAAAGACAAACCGAATTATCAAGAATAAGATCGGTAGTAAAAGAAAGTCCCATGATCCAAAGGCTTTGACATTCCAATTCAAATTAAATAAATTATCAATTAACACATGTGAACCACCGAGTAAGTGGGCATTAAATAGACCAACTGGAATAATTAAAATTAAAGGAATGATACTGTGATAGGCAATGTCATTAAGTTAAGCTAATGACATTGTCAAACTGAAACTGGTCTTTATTTTGGCTTAATTATTTTTCGAATTGTTTGCCCCAAGCCCATGGATCTTCGTGCCAGGTCTTCAAGACATCATATTGCGAGCTAGAAATATGACCTGACTCATTTTCCTTTTTGAGTAATTCAGGGTAGGAAAGAAGCGGAGCATATTTAACATTAGCTTTAGCAAAGTTTTCTTTTGCATCTGGCAAGTAGTAGGTGAAAATTGAAGAAACGCCAATGACGTTGCCGCCATCTTTTTCAGTTGCTTTAACTGCATTTAAAACGGAACCACCAGTGGTGATTAAATCATCGATTAAAACGATCTTATCATCTTTGCTGAAACGGCCTTCAATTTGGCGGCCTTTGCCATGATCCTTTGGCTTAGGACGAACATAGATCATTGGTAAGTGCAGTTTATCTGCAACCCATGCGGCATGGGGAATACCGGCGGTAGCGACGCCACCAATAATAGTAGCCTCAGGGAATTCTTTGGCGATTAAATTAGCTAAATCACCAGCAATCATATCGCGTAATTCTGGATATGAAACCGTTAACCTAAGGTCGGTGTAAATTGGAGAAAGCATCCCACTTGCGTAAGTGAATGGTTTGTCAGGTGAGATAGTGATAATTTTTTCTTGAATAAGTTGACTGATAATTTGATCCTTATGCATTTTAGTTAAACTCCTTTTTAATTGCTTCATATGCAGCTTCTGGGTCACTGGCTAAAGTAATTGGCCGTCCAACAACAATAGCGCTTGAGCCCCATTCTTTGGCTTGCGCTGGTGTGGCCACGCGAGATTGATCGTCTTTAGCATTGCCAGCAGGCCGAATTCCCGGTGTGACATATAAAAAGTCATTGCCAACTTTTTCGTGTAATTCTTTTACTTCAAGTGGTGAACAAATAACCCCATCTGCTCCAGAGTGCTTAGCCATTTTTGCTAGCGAAAGAACTTGCTCTTTCATTGACAGTGCGCAATTTTGTTCATGTGCCAATACTTCATCAGAAATCGAAGTTAATTCGGTTACTGCTAGTAACTTAGGCACGCTTTTGCCAGCAGGTGTACCCGCGATTAAACCGTCTTTAGCTGATTTGATCATTTGACTTCCGCCTAAAGCATGAACGGTAGTAAAAGTAATTCCTAACTTAGCTAATTGTTTAGCCCCGTTATAAACGGTATTAGGGATATCATGCAATTTTAGATCCAAGAAAATCTTATAACCTTGCTCAGCTAAGTCTTTAACCACTTGGTTGCCAGCGTGATAGAATAATTCCATACCGACTTTGATAAAGACGTTTTCTGGTTTGCCTAATTTAGACAAAATCTTATGCAGTTGCTCTTCATTGTCAATATCTAATGCAACAATTACAGGTTTCATTTTTCCTCCACAAAAAAAGTCTATCTTAGCGCAGAGAGACACCAAGGATAGACTTTTCCTAGATAATTTAAGTCAATATTTTGAACTTGCGGTCTCTCTGTACCGTTTAAAGTTTGATCAAGGTGAAGTTTAACACCTCAAAAGTAAAAATACAAATAAAATTTTTGCTTGGAAAAAATTATAATCACGTGTAGAATCATTTCTTGAAAAAATAAAGAGTGTCCGTGAGCATTCATTTTGGAGGAAAATTATGGTTAATACACATGTAAAATTACCAGGTTTAGATTTGAAAAATCCAGTTATGCCAGCAAGTGGAACTTTTGGCTTCGGCGATGTGCCTGCAGCTAAGAAGTTTGATTTAAATGATCTTGGAGCAATGGTTATTAAGACAACTACGCCACATGCAACCATAGGTAATCCGCAACCACAGATTGCCGTTTTAGATGATGGGATTTTGAATTCGGTTGGTCTTACTAATCCTGGTGTGGACAAGGTGATTAGTGAAAAGTTAGAACCATTGAGAAAACAATATCCAGAATTACCGATCGTGGCTAGCGTTGGCGGTGATAGTGAAGCAGATTATGTTGAAGTAGCAAAAAAGCTGTCAAATTCTGGCTTGGTTAATGCTTTAGAAATTAATGTTTCTTGTCCTAATGTGGCCCAAGGTGGAATGAGCTTTGGCGTGCATGCCGATGTGGTTGAAGAATTGACTAGAAAAATTAAAGCAGTTGTCAATATTCCAATTTATGTGAAGTTAACACCAAATGTGACTGATATCACTGTAATTGCTAAAGCTGCCGAAAAGGGTGGTGCCGATGGCTTATCGATGATCAATACATTGCTAGGGATGCGAATTGACGTGAAAAAACGCAGACCACTGTTAGGCCATAATATGGGCGGTTTATCAGGTGAGGCTGTTAAGCCAATAGCTATTAGAATGATTAGTCAAGTGCGTCAAATTACTTCTTTGCCAATTATTGGCATGGGTGGCATTGCTTCGGCCAAAGATGTGGTGGAATTTATGTTAGCAGGTGCTAATGCCGTAGCGGTTGGTACTGCTCATTTTAAAGATAGTATTGCTTCTAAGCATATTGCAGATGCCTTGCCGCAAGAACTTGAAAAATTAGGCATTGAAGATATCAATGAATTAGTTGGTCAAGTAAAATTTAATTAGAGCTTGACAAACGTTTTTAATTACAGTAACTTTAAAGCAATGAATGTCCTTTAAAATTAGTCCCGTGAGGCTAGCAAGGCAGGCTTAACTTAAGTTTCGACTTTACTAAAGCTCCTAGTCTCAGTTGAGATTGGGAGCTTTTTTCATGGGCAGAATTAGGAGGCTATAATGGCAAAAGAAATCTGGGATGCACTAGCAATGAAGCGTGCTTTAACCCGTATTACTTACGAGATCATTGAACAAAATAAAGGAACCGATGATTTGGTTTTGGTAGGGATTAAAACGCGAGGCGTTTACTTGGCTAAACGAATTCATGACCGTATTCAGAAATTGGAAGGCGTTGATGTACCAGTTGGTGAATTGGACATTACCTTATATCGGGATGATCGTCATGATGCTAGTTTAAAGCAAGATCCAGTTGTCAATTCTGATCAAGTTGATGTTAATATTGATGACAAGCATGTTGTTTTGGTTGATGATGTTATCTATACTGGACGAACAATCAGAGCGGCGATGGATGCTTTGATGCACGTTGGTCGCCCAAGTTCAATCAGAGTCGCAGTGCTAGTTGATCGTGGTCACCGTGAATTGCCAATTCGTGCTGATTTTGTTGGTAAAAATATTCCAACTTCTGCCAATGAACAGGTTGCTGTTAATGTAATTGAGAAGGACGGCAAAGATTCAGTTGAACTGAAGGCTTTACCAAAATAAAAAGAAGATAGTTAAATATCCAACCATTTAATTGACTCCAGAGAGGGCCAGAAGGGTTGATTTCTTTTCGTGTACACGGGAAGACTCTAGGCCTGGAGCAATTAAATGCTTCAGGCTTTTTTGTATAGAAAGAATAGAAAATGGAAAATTTAAATCTTGTTAATTTACCACATTTTGTGAGTGTTGAAAATTTGGATAGTAATGAAGTAGAGGCCTTAATCAGGAGAGCTGAGTACTTCAAAAAAGGCGGTGCAACACCACGTTTAACTAAGCCAGTTTATGTAACTAATATGTTTTTTGAAGATTCATCTAGAACACATACGAGCTTTGAAATAGCTGAAAGAAAACTAGGTTTGACAGTTATTCCTTTTGATCCGGCTCATTCGTCTGTTAATAAGGGTGAAACCTTATATGACACTTCATTAATTATGAACGCCTTAGGTGTCAACTTAGAAGTGATTCGTCACTCACAGAATGAGTATTACAATGATTTGATTAACTTAAAAGAACATCAACATTTAAATATTGGTGTGATTAACGCTGGAGATGGTAGCGGTCAACATCCTAGCCAATGTATGCTCGATATGATGACTATTCATGAACATTTTGGTCACTTTAAAGGCTTAAAGGTTGCAATTGTTGGTGATATTACTAATTCTAGGGTTGCAAAAAGTGACATGGAACTTTTGACTAGGTTGGGCGCTGAAGTTTACTTCTCAGGTCCAAGTTACTGGTATGATAAAGAATTCGATCAATATGGTAAGTATGAAGAAATTGATCAATTAGTTTCAAATATGGACGTGATGATGCTCTTACGGGTTCAACATGAACGTCATGCAGGCGATCCTAATGAAAAGACTTTTAATGCTAAAGCATATCATGAAAAATATGGTATTAATCATCAACGCTATAGTGCATTGAAGCCCGACACCATCATCATGCATCCGGGTCCAATTAACCATGATGTTGAACTTAGCGGTGATTTAGTTGAAAGCGATAAGTGCATGTTTGTCAGACAAATGCAAAATGGTGTGTTCATGCGTATGGCAATGATCGAGGCAGTATTGCGCGGTAGACGACTTGGAGGATTAGAATAATGGCAACAGTAATTAAGAATGGCACAGTTTATCAAAATGGTCGTCTAATTAAAGCAGATGTTTTAATTGAAGATCAAAAGATTAAAGCAATAGGGACTAACTTAACGGCAGATAAAGAGATTGATGCAAGTGGCAAGCTAGTTAGTCCTGGACTGGTTGATGTCCACGTTCATTATCGTGATCCCGGACAAACTTACAAGGAAGATATTAAAACCGGTAGTGAAGCCGCTGCTCATGGTGGTTTTACTATGGTAGGGGCAATGCCTAATGTAACGCCTGTACCTAATACGCCTGAGCTAATGCAAAAAATGGTACAAGAAAACAATGAAAAAGGTGTGGTTCATATTTTTCAATATGGACCAATCACTAATGATGAAACTACTGATGTCATTCCTGATTATGCAGCATTGAAAAAGGCTGGTGCTTTTGCCTTAAGTAATGATGGTCATGGAGTCCAAACTGCTCAAACGATGTATTTGGCAATGCAAAAAGCCAAGGAAAATAATTTGATCATTGCTACTCATGCACAAGACGATTCGCTTTTTAATAAAGGGATCGTGAATGAAGGACCTAAAGCCAAGGAATTAAACTTGCCGCCAGTAACTGAATTAGCAGAAACAACGCAAATTGCTAGAGACTTGCTTTTAGCACAAAAAACGGGCGTCCATTATCATATTTGCCATGTATCAACTAAAACTAGTGTAGAACTGGTTCGAATGGCTAAGGCGCGTGGAATCAATGTTACCTGTGAAGTAGCGCCACACCATATTTTATTAACAGATGACGATATTCCTAAGGACAACGGTTATTATAAGATGAATCCGCCATTGAGAAATAAGGAAGATCAAGCGGCGTTACTAGTGGGACTACTAGACGGTACAATCGATTTAATTGCGACTGATCATGCTCCTCATGCTCGCAATGAAAAAGAAGGTGGCATGAAGGGCGCAGCCTTTGGTATTACTGGTAGTGAAACAGCATTTTCTACTTTATATACTAAATTTGTCAAAGAAGAAAAAGTCTTCACCTTGGAGCAGCTTTTATCATGGCTCTCCGATAAACCAGCTAAAACGTTTGGCTTAAAAAATGCCGGGGTACTTGAACCAGGTAAGCCAGCTGATATTGCGATTTTTGACTTAGACCATGAAACTGAATTAAAAGAAGAAGACTATAAGTCAAAAGGCGTTAATACACCATTTACGGGCGACAAGGTGTATGGTGAAACTGTAATGACCATGGTTGATGGTCAGGTTGTATACAGAAGGGATGAACAATAATGCGGTATTTAATCCTAGAAGATGGTAGCATCTATGCTGGCGAGGGTTTTGGCGCTGATTGCGAAACAGTTGGTGAAGTTGTATTTACAACAGGGATGACTGGTTATCAAGAAGCAATTACCGACCAATCTTATGCCGATCAGATTTTGGTTTTCACTAATCCTTTAATTGGAAACTATGGTATTACCTTGGCAGATTATGAGTCACTTGAGCCAAGGATCAAAGGCGTAATTTGTCACCAGGTTGCCCGTCATCCTGATAATTGGCGAATGCAGACAACCTTACCAAAGTTTTTGGAGCATTTGAACATTCCAGGTATTCAGGGAATTGACACGCGTGAATTAGTTAAAAAATTGAGAGTTCACGGTACATTACGTGGTAAGATTGCAGATTCAAAAGAAAATGCAGAAAAAATTGCGGCAGAATTAAAGATTAAGAATGTAACTCAAGGTGTAATTAGCCGAGTATCAACCAAGTCACCATATCCAGTTCCTGGTTCGAAACGCAATATTGTGGTTATCGACTTTGGAATTAAACACAGTATTTTGCGTGAACTAGCAGAACGTGATTGTAATTGTATTGTTTTACCATATACAGCTACTGCCCAAGAAGTATTAAACCTTCATCCAGATGGTGTTCTTTTGAGTAACGGCCCTGGTGATCCAGAAGAAATGGTAGAGGCAACTAAAATGGTGCGTGAAGTAGAAAAGCATGTTCCTTTGATGGGAATTTGTATGGGACACCAAGTCTTTGCTTTAGCTAATGGGGCTAAAACTTACAAGATGAAATTTGGGCACCGCGGTTTTAATCACCCTGTACGAGAGATTGCAACTGGTAATATTGGTTTTACTTCACAAAACCATGGTTATGCTGTGTCTGCAGATTCAATTGACAAGGATAACTTAATGATTACCCACGTTGAAGTCAATGATGGGACGGTTGAAGGGTTACGTCATAAGAAATATCCTGCATTTTCAGTGCAATTTCACCCTGATGCAACACCGGGTCCTCATGATGAGGTTTCATTATTCGACGACTTTATGTCAATGATTGATCAGAGAAAGGAAGAAGAGCGTCATGCCTAAAAGAACAGATATTCATAAGATTATGGTGATTGGCTCAGGTCCAATTATTATTGGTCAAGCTGCAGAATTTGATTATTCTGGTACACAGGCATGCTTGGCTCTGCGCGAAGAAGGCTATGAAGTAGTTTTAGTTAATTCCAACCCAGCTACGATCATGACTGATACAACAATTGCAGATAAGGTGTACATTGAACCTCTGACAGTTGAATCGATTTCACGAATTATTCGTCAAGAATATCCTGATGCTATTTTGCCAACACTTGGCGGTCAAGTGGGCTTAAACATGGCTATGGAACTTGCCAAAACAGGAATTTTGGATGAATTACACATCGAGCTTCTAGGTACTAAGCTGCAATCTATTGAACAAGCCGAAGACCGTGAAAAATTTAAGGAATTATGTAAGTCATTAGGTGAACCAGTTCCACCTTCTAAGACAGTTAATACAGTCGAAGATGCCTTAGCTTTTGGAGATGAGATTGGCTATCCGATCATTGTTCGTCCTGCCTTTACGATGGGTGGTACCGGTGGTGGTATCTGTAATAATCATGAAGAATTAGCAGAGATTGCCAAAAATGGATTGGAACTTTCTCCTGTAACTGAATGTTTGATTGAAAAATCAATTGCGGGCTATAAAGAAGTAGAATTTGAAGTAATGCGCGACCATGATGACAATGCAATGATTGTCTGCTGCATGGAAAACTTTGATCCGGTAGGGATTCACACTGGTGATTCAATTGTCTTTTCACCAAGTCAAACTTTATCTGATAAGGAATATCAGATGCTTCGTGATTGTTCACTGCGTTTGATTAGGGCTTTGAAAATTGAAGGGGGATGCAACGTTCAACTTGCTCTTGACCCAAATAGCTTTAATTATGATGTAATTGAAGTAAATCCGCGTGTTTCAAGATCATCTGCTTTAGCTTCTAAGGCAACTGGTTATCCAATTGCTAAGATGGCTGCCAAGATTGCCGTTGGTATGACTTTGGACGAAATCAAGAACCCTGTAACTGGTACTACTTATGCCGAATTTGAACCAGCTCTTGATTACGTTGTCTGCAAGATCCCTCGCTGGCCATTCGATAAGTTCCCTAAGGCTGACAGAGTTTTAGGTACTCAAATGAAGGCTACCGGTGAAGTTATGGCCATCGGTAGAACTGCAGAAGAAGCTATGCAAAAAGCGGTAAGATCACTAGAAATTGATGAAAAAGATCTTTACTCACCAGAAGCACACGTAGCTAGTGATGACCAATTAGAGCAAAAATTAGTCAAAGCTCAAGATGATCGTCTCTTCTATTTAGCTGAGGCATTTAGACGTGGTTATTCAGCTGAAGATATTCATGAATTAACGAAGATTAATTTCTACTTTTTAGATATCGTGCAACATATGGTTGAATTGGAAAAGACACTTGAGGAAAATAAAGATGATGTTGATGTATTGCGCTTAGCTAAGAAATATGGCTTTAGTGATCCAACGATTGCCTCTTTGTGGAATGAAACTGCAGATGAGGTAAGAGCATTTCGGAAAAAGCATGGCATCATCCCAGTCTACAAGATGGTTGATACATGTGCTGCTGAGTTTGAATCAAAGACACCATACTTTTATTCAACTTATGATGCTGAAAATGAATCACATAAGACTGGTAAGAAGTCGGTGATCGTTATTGGCTCAGGTCCAATCAGAATCGGTCAAGGTGTTGAATTCGATTATGCGACTGTTCACTGTGTCAAGGCCTTGCAAAAGATGGGCTACGAAGCAATTGTTATCAATTCTAATCCTGAAACTGTTTCAACTGACTTCTCTATCTCAGATAAATTATACTTTGAACCATTAACTTTGGAAGATGTCTTGAATGTCTGCGACTTGGAAAAGCCAGAAGGCGTGATTGTTCAATTTGGTGGTCAAACCTCAATCAATTTGGCTCATGGCTTAGAAGAACATGGCGTCAAGATTTTAGGCACTAAAGTAGCTGATGTTAACCGTGCAGAAGACCGTGAACTGTTTGATCAAATCATTAAGCAACTTCATTTGAATCAGCCTCAAGGTTTAACTGCAACTACTCATGAAGGCGTACTTGAAGCTGCTGATAAGCTAGGCTATCCAGTTTTAGTCCGTCCAAGTTATGTTTTGGGTGGTAAGGCGATGGAAATTGTCTACACCAAGGCAGAGTTAGAAGAATACTTGCAAGACCACGTTGATATTGCAGCAGACCACCCAATCTTGGTTGATGATTATCTTGATGGTCGTGAATGTGATGTTGATGCAATTAGTGATGGTAAGGAAGTTCTTTTGCCAGGAATCATGGAACATATTGAGCATGCCGGTGTCCACTCTGGTGACTCAATGGCTGTTTATCCACCACAAACCTTCTCTGATGAAGTTAAAGAAAAGATTACTGATGTCACTAGAAAGCTTGCTTTGACTTTGAACTGTGTCGGCATTATGAACATTCAATTCATTGTCAGAGATGGTGAAGTTTACGTAATTGAAGTTAACCCTCGGGCAAGTAGAACAGTGCCATTTTTAAGCAAGATCACGGGTATTGAAATGGCTCAGGTCGCTACCCGAGTAATTATGGGCGAAAGTTTGGCTGAACAGGGCTACGGTGATGGTCTTGCCCCAGAGCCAGACATGATCTCTGTTAAAGCACCAGTCTTCTCCTTCAGCAAATTATCGGACGTTGATGCATATCTCGGGCCAGAAATGAAATCGACAGGTGAAGTAATGGGGAGTGATCACACTTTTGCCAAAGCTCTCTACAAAGCTTTTGCAGGTGCTAAGATGCAATTGCCTGAAAATGGTAATGTATTACTTACCATCGAAGATCGAGACAAAGAAAAGATTTTACCAATTGCCAAGAGATTTGCGCGGATTGGCTACAGAATCTTTGCTACTAAGGGTACAGCTGATTTCTTGCGTAGTCATGATTTGCATGTTGATCCAGTAACTAAAGTGCATGAAGATGAAGACGCCAAGGATAATATCTTGAATGAATTAAGAAATGGCAAGATTGACTTGGTTATCAATACGATGGGTCACGATATTGAAAAGAATTCTGATGGCTTCATCATTAGACAGGTTGCCATTGGTCAAAATGTACCATTGATTACAGCACTTGATACTGCAGATGCTTTGCTTACTAGCTTGGAGAATAGATCATTTGCTACTGATGCTTTGAAGTAGGATAGTTGAATAGATAAAAATAATGCATTTCTCTATTGAAGTAGGAGAATGCATTATTTTTTATGCAAAAAATAATTTTCACAAGTGAGCTAATAATTCTGAGATAAATAAACGATAGATAGCATTCAATCAAGATATTGTGAAAAAAATATGTATCACAAACTTTATTATAGAGCCATGATTAAGAATATTTCACTATCTTTTGTAAGCGAATACATTTATAATCTGAGATAAGGAAGTGAAGTGTTTAGGGGGAAATAAAAATGTGGATTTCGTTTTTATTGGCTTTAATTCCAATTATTTGGCTTATTTACTCTTTGGCAATTCGAAAAATGCCTGCTATTAAAGCATGCAGCATTGGACTATTAATTACTATCGTATTGGCTATACTGGGATTTAACCTCTCTATAGTTGACATTTTGACGGGTGCTTTAGAGGGCATTCTGATGGGGCTATGGCCAATTGTTTATGTAATCGTGGCTGCACTGTTTACTTATAATGTAAGCAATTATTCAGGTGGAATTAAAATTATTCAAGATACTTTGTCGTCAATCACTACTGATCAGCGTATTTTAGTTTTGATTATCGCATGGGGATTTGGCGGATTCTTAGAAGCAATTGCAGGTTTTGGGACAGCAGTTGCAATTCCCGCTGGGATATTAATTGGATTTGGTCTTAATCCGATTAATGCCGCCATAATTTGTTTAATTGCTAATACTACACCAACTGCCTTTGGTGCAATTGGATTACCAGTGATTACACTGAGTGACGTAACTAATTTGCCCGTTACTCCATTATCATTTGTTATTACTTTACAACTTGCATTATTAATTATTATAATTCCGTTTTTATTGGTGATTCTAACAGGTGGCGGAGTTAAAGCTATCAAAGGAGTGGGATTAATTACCCTGATGTCTGGTTTGTCATTTTCAATTCCGCAAATTTTGGTAGCAAAATTTGTTGGTCCAGAGTTACCAGCAATTGTTGGTTCAATTTGTTGTATTTTGACTACAGTTCTGATGGCAAAATTATATCATCATCAAGATAATGACATAAAAGAGAATATTGAGAAGCACAGCGCTATCGAAATTTTGCGTGCAAGTTCACCATTTATTTTAGTGTTCGTATTTGTGGTTCTTGCTTCATCACTGTTTCCAAATATTCAGCATCTATTGGGAAAAGTGACTTCTTATATTAAGGTATATACTGGGAAAGATACAGAACTGTTTAAGATTAATTGGCTTTCTTCACCAGGAACATTAATTTTGCTAGCTACTTTTATTGGTGGATTAATTCAAAAAGTTAGTTTCAAGAAATTAGGACAAATCTTAAAATCAACAATTTTTGGATTATGGAAAACATTAATTACAATTTGTTCTATTGTGGCTTTAGCCAAGGTAATGGGCTACGCAGGAATGACTTCAGCAATTGCGGCAGCATTAGTAGTTCTAATGGGACCAATATATCCATTAGTTGCACCGTTAATTGGTGCTTTGGGTACGTTTATTACAGGATCTGATACCTCAGCTAATGTTCTTTTTGGTAACCTGCAATTGTCTTCAGCTAAGGCTTTAGGCGTAAATAGTAATTGGGTAGTTGGTTCAAATATGGTGGGAGCAACTGCTGGAAAGATGATCTCACCTCAGAGTATAGCTGTTGCTTCAGCTGCAATTGGACAAGATGGATCTGAATCAATAATTTTGAAGCAAGTGGCTAAATGGTGCTTACTGTATTTGGGAATAATTTGTATATTCCTATATGGAATAGGCTTTGCCGTAGGATTTTTATAAAAATAATTTAAATAACTCTTGGTGTTCTGATATATATTGATTTGCACTTGTCATCCATTAATAGTAAATCGCTTGCATTAAAAGCGCTTTCGTTGATAGAATGCTTTTTGTAACTTTTTTACATTAATAAGGGAGACAAAACGAATGAGTTATTTATTTCTGTTTATTCCGGCAATAGGATGGGGTCTTATGCCCATGTTTGTTGCTGGTGTCAAGAAGAGTAACATTTACCACCAAATTTTAGGTACCGTTCTTGGTGCATTTATCTTTGGTGCTGCAGTTACTCTCATTAAGCGTCCATCTTTTAATGCGACTACTTTTATTTTAGCAATGTTAGCTGGTGCTGCTTGGGTTATTGGTCAAGTTGGTCAGTATTACAGTTATTCCAAGGTTGGGGTTTCTGAAACTATGCCAATTTCAACTGGTTTGCAGTTGATCGGTGTGCCACTTGTAGGTGTGTTGATCTTTGGTGAATGGGCAAGCACTCAAGCTAAATTGTTTGGATTTTTAGGGATCTTAGCTTTAATTATTGGTGTAGCATTTACATCATTGACTGACAAAGGTACATCTGAGGGTGGAAAAAAGAATCAGACCACTACAATGATTGTGCTGGTATTGACTACACTTGGTTACATTACTTCAAGTTCCATTCCAAAGGCCTTGAAGGGTGACAGCGTAATGATTTTCTTTGCTGAAACCATTGGAATGTTGGTTGCAGCAATTGTTTATTTAATTGCAACTAAGCAAACACAAGTCTTTAAGGAAAAAGAAAGTTATCAAGTAATTCCTGCCGGTGTGATTTACGCAATTGCTGCTCTTGCATACATTGTTTCAGTTAAGATGAACGGTGTAAACCTAGCCTTTGTTATGTCACAACTTTGTGTTGTTATTTCTACTCTTGGTGGTATCCTTTTCTTACACGAAAAGAAGACACAAAAAGGTCTTATTTATACTGTGATCGGTTTAATATTAATTGTTGCCGGTGCAGTTTTGACCTCAGTATTTTAATGAATTTTAAATAAATATTGAATGAACTCCAACATGATAATTGTTGGAGTTTTTGAGTAAAAAAGTCATGAATAAATATAAAATGAATTAAAATATAAGTAGAAGCCAAAGAGAGGATGATTTCTATGAGTGATAATACAGTATACGTGATCGACGGTCGTCGGTATGCACGTAATGGAGAAATTGTCGAGCATAATGTGCATGTTTATAGTTCTTATCAAAATCTGATTGCTGCATTTAAGCCATTTTTGGAAGTTTCAAATAAAGAAGTGCATATGAATGGCAAAAATGAGATGCTTCAGGTTAGAATATATGATCCATCAAATCAATTTTTGACAAAATATAAATTTGATATTTATGAAAAGAAAATAGATAATTTCTTTCCAAGTACTACTGAACATATTTAGCAAAGGAATGATCCAATGACTTTTAACAAAGAAGAAAAAGAGCAAGCTTTAAAGCGGCTAACTGATGAGGAATATAACGTAACTCAAAAGGCCGCTACAGAATATCCTTTTACCGGAAAATATGATGATTTTTATGAAAAGGGGATTTACGTTGATGTAGTGTCAGGTGAGCCACTTTTTTCAAGCTTAGATAAGTATAATGCAGGCTGTGGTTGGCCTAGTTTTACTAAGCCAATTAAGAAATTAACTTACCACCGCGATCAATCGCACGGAATGGAGAGAACAGAAGTTAAAAGTCCCGAAGCTGATTCTCACTTAGGTCATGTTTTTACTGACGGCCCAGTGGATCAAGGTGGTTTACGTTACTGCATTAATTCCGCAGCATTGAGATTTATTCCATATGATCAGTTGGAACAGGCTGGCTATGGTGAATATAAGAAAATATTTGAATAAAAAATACGGCAGATACTTAAAATAAATATCTGCCGTATTAGTTTATATATTAAAAATTATTTCTCATAGAACTTAATTTCAGTATTGGCCAAATCAACTGTATAAGTTTCTTCTTCAAGTGGTCGTTTAGTCATTCCTTCATCAGTTGAGTAGATGATCAAGGCCAACTTACTACCAGATGGAAGAGTGTAGTAGGTAGGTTGAAGCAAGAAGTCTAAATCGTAGAACTTGTCAGCATCAATCTTCTCAGGTCTTTTCATGTCCTTATAGTTTTGTAAGTTCATGTGAGCCTTAGTGATCAACTTAGCCTTAGTCTTCTTGTCCGGCACAAATTCTTGCAAAGTATCAGTGCCAAATCTATAGCCAAGTTCTTGACCGCCGCGCATTAAGAACTTAGGTGTAGCGGTTAAGCGTCTTCTTTCTCCCAATTCAACTAAAGCAACAGAAATTTGTCCCTTAGGTAAGCTGCCTTTAACTCTAACTTTTACTTCAGGACGACCGACAATCGTAGTTGGGTGAATAAATTCGTCTGTTTTAAAACGCAAACTTGGTTTAGCCCATTTTTCATCACCACAGATGAACTTGTATAGCCAGTCGCTTTCTGAGATGTCAGCCTTCTTAAATTCAATGCCACCTTCATCGACAAATGATTGTTGTGCTTTGCCATTGCCATCTTGGAAAAGCTCGCCGTCATCAGTTGGGTAGTAGGTCTTCTTTTGACCTAATTCATTTGACCAATCCTTTTCTTCGTGCCACTTGTCAGCTTGCAAGTTGTCCTGGATCATGACGGTTGGCCATTGCTTGTAAGCATTGTTTTCAATCCCTAGTAATTCATGTACAAACCAAAGGTTCATCAAGTCAGTAAAATCAATAGAAACAAAGTTGTTCATATTGTAGTGAGGACCTTGGTGTAGGAAAAGATGATGCTTCATTGGCATTTTTTTGACTAGTTGCCAAATTTTATAAACATTCTTTGGCTTAACGTTCCAGTCATTTAAACCGTGAACAGAAATCCAAGAACATTTGATGCCGTCAGCGTGATGGCGGTAGTTTCTTGCTTCCCAAAAGTTGGAATATTGACCGGTTTCACGGTCTTCTTTTGTTAAAAGCTCTTTTTGCATCTTGTCGTATTCTGGTTTGATCTTTAAGTAAGAACCTGCATCCCACAAGTTTGATTGACAAGTTTCAGCCAGTAAATCAAGGTCTTCACCTTGGCAGGCTTCGGGTGCGATTACCAAACCGTGTTCACGGTAATAGTCATACCAAGAAGAAATAGCGGCTTCAGAAACCACAGTTTTCAAGCCTTTAACCCCAGTAGTGGCAATAGCAATTTGCAAAGTGCCTAAATATGAACGACCAGTCATTCCGATATTGCCATTGCACCAGTCAGCTTTAGTTTGAACAGATCTAGTACGGTCAGTGTAAGCGATACGATCGCCGTGGAGCCATTCGATAACTGCAGCAGCTGATTCAGTTTCTTCAGGTGCACCAGTAATACGAACTCCATCACTACCGCGGGTACCAATTGCTCCAGCAAAAACACTGGCAAAACCACGAGCAAGCATATACTCATTTAATGGATAAGAAGATTTATGTACTGCTTCTTCGGTAGCTGGGTGGTTAGAGTCGTCTGGCTGCTTTGCTTTAACTATTGGTGAATGAACATATTGTGGATCATTCCAATCGGCGGCATCAGATAAATTTTCGTCAACATTATGGTTACGCTTTTCATTAGCGATAATTCCGCCGAAATATGGTGAAGCAGTATAAAGGGCAGGCACTTTTAAGCCTTTGTTAGTTTCAGCTGGTCGGAAAACAGTAACTTGAATCAAGTCACTCTTACCATCATGATCAGTATCAAGATCAGTTTCAACGTAAACAACTTCACGAATTACTTTGTTGGTATCGAAGACAGGAATAGCTTTGCCATTGAAAAATTTAAACTTATTTTGTCCCCAGAATTGAGTAAAGTACCCCTTACCAGCCATTACATCGAGCAAAATTTGACCGTTTTTGGCGCGAGTATTGAGCAAACGATAAAAAGCAGAGATTAACCTTTTGACATCAGAAATGTCTTGGACAAAAGGTAAAGCATTCTTTTGCATAAAGCCGGTTGGATCGGCTAATTCGTAGTCATAATGAACATGATAGCCAAGTAATTGTAAGGCTACATTATAGAATTGAGCAGTACCAATTGATTCAGGCTTTCCTTTTAAAAAGTCAGCTAAAGTTTGCTCATTTGAAACAGCAAATTCAGATAATTTTGTTGTCTTAGCAGCGTCAGTTTTTGCTTCAGCAATTGTCATTTTAACGAGCTTGCCCAGCAAATCGTTAAAATTCCAGTCTGCATAATTTTTAGGTAAGAAATTGATGTCGATTAATTCTTTTACTTGTTGATCGAAGTCAGTTTCGACATAAGCGTATTGATTATATTTCATATTTTTCTCCTTTGCAGTTTAATTACTTTCTATTTTACTTTTAATTGTGGCTATAACCAATAGATATGAAAATTAATAAGTAAGAAATATTTTTTTAAATTGAATTCTGCCGGAAAACCGAACAAAATGAATGCTAGCTATCGGAAAATGACGGGTGTAAGAGAAACATATCCGAAAAATAAAGTTCGTGTTTTAAACATCATTGGTGATATTGGTGGTCAAACCGATGGAACAGTACCCAATGTATCATCTTTGTCATTAAAATATTTAGTGGCAGATCGTGCTAAAAGCTATCAGGTAGTGAAGTTTACTGGAAAAAATTCACGTCACTCCAAGTTGCATGAGAATCCAAAAGTAGATAAAGTATTAATCAAATTCCTGTGGAATAAATAAAGTTAATAATAGGCATGCGAACGTATGTCTATTTTTTGTGCCTTTTCTTAATCCAATTACTTGAATTATAAAATAATGCGTGTATAATATTTATCTAATTAATAAAGAAAGGGCATGGTTTTATGAAGCTATTAAAGACTAAAATCTTAACAATTCTGTGTGGCTTGCTAACATTGAACGGCTTAGCCATGTTGTTTTCAGGATTGATTATCCAAATGGACGAAGTTGCTGATTTTGATTCAGCC
Source organism: Lactobacillus sp. UMNPBX16 (assembly GCF_002553775.1). Classification (NCBI taxonomy): domain Bacteria; kingdom Bacillati; phylum Bacillota; class Bacilli; order Lactobacillales; family Lactobacillaceae; genus Lactobacillus; species Lactobacillus sp. UMNPBX16. The sequence goes on along the minus strand of NZ_PCYU01000030.1, from coordinate 83,701 downwards.
CAAAGTTTAGCAGTTGCTAATTCGACTAATGCCATTATTTTGGCAGGAATTATTATGATTTTGCTTTTTGGGGCATTGTTTTTCGATGGTTGGGCTAAGCTCAAGAACAGGCATGCTAAGCACGTTAAGTTAGTTTAATAGAATAGATAAGACTAGCTCTGAAGTGAGCTGGTCTTTTTTTGCCCAAAATTAAAGTCTTCTTTACCGTTTTTTTACTTTTGCATGTGATAATGAGCCAAAATTAATCAGGGGGATAGTTATGGGATTCTGGTATTATTATGTTTTGCCATTAGTGACGGCTATTTTATTCGTTTGGCTAGGAAACCGAGTTATGGTGACTAAAAAATGGATTAGCATAATTTTTTACTCATTAGCTGGAGTAGGCTATTTAATTGCATCGGTTTTTGCTGTTTTTTATATCTATGCAACAGTAGAAGAAATTTTAACGCCAGATATTTTAACAAAAATAGGTTGGCATTATTTTTGGAGTGATAATTTTATTTTTCTTCTTACCAGCACTGTTCTATTAACAATTAGCTATTTTGTACTAAAACGTGGTAGATTACGCAGATTACGGATGAAATAGGATGCTCAAAAATGATAAGATTATTTTTGGAAAAAATAGAATAATGATGGGGTGAAAAAATGACTTTACCATTTAAGGCAGTTGCTGTAGATATGGACGGCACGTTTTTAGATGATCGTAAGCAGTTTAATCACAAGGAATTTGATCAAATTTTGACTGAATTTGAAAAACGAGGAGTACATTTTATCGTGGCTTCAGGGCGTCCTTATGTTAGATTGAAGCAGGACTTTGGCAAGTTTGCCAGCAGAATGGATTTCGTAACTTTGAATGGCTCGAGATTAATCATCAAGGGTCAAGAAGCTGGCAGTTATTTGCTTAATCGCGATGACGTTTTAAAGCTAATTCATGATGTACATGTGAAATATGGTGAAATGGCTACAATGGTTTTTGGCCGAGATATTGCATATTTGCATAGCAATGTTGAAAAAGATGAACGCGACTTTTTGGCTTACTTTGCTGGTAATAGTACCGTGATTGATGACTGGAATGATTTGCCAGAACAGATTTATCAGATAACCTTTGGCATGGATAGTTCCAAGGCAGCGGAGATTGAACGTGATTTTAATTTTGAACATAATAACCAGATCTCTGCTTTTGCTTCCGCTACTTTTGCCATTGATGTTAACACACAAGGTGTTAATAAAGGCGCCGGATTAAAGCATCTCCTAGAAAAGATGGGGATGACAGGGGATGACCTGATTGCCTTTGGCGATGGGGGTAATGACATCGATATGTTGAAATTTGCCAAATATTCTTATGCAATGGCAAACGGTATGGACAAGGTAAAAAAGCAGGCGAAATATATTGCACCGGCCAATACGGAGAACGGTGTTTTCAAAGTTTTGCAAAAATATTTAGCTGAAGATAAAAAATAGCTTGTAAAATTAAATTAATATGATATAGTTTTAATTAACTTATAGAAATAGAGGAAATTGCCATATGATTCGTTTACTGAATCTCTAATATTTGATTTGTTGTTTAGCAAAATACTGTCTTTGCACCTTGTTTAGTGCACCCATTTTTTGCTTGCATACCAAGTATTAGCAGTAGATGAATTGAGGGTGGTTTTCTTTATCGAAATCAACCTTTATTTGTTGCACTGTTAATAGGATGTGAGCATCCAGAACAGTGCTTTTTCTTTGCGACAAATCATGTTAGAGATTTTTTTGCTGATTATACGTTTTTGTCAAAAAAGAATGAGGAAAATAATGGGTTTAAGAGATTATATTAAAGCTAACCGTCAGCGGGCAATGTTAGTTCTGTTTTTGATTACGCTAACGCAACTGACAACTACAATGTACACCTACTTAACTAGTCCGCAGTTAAATGCAATTGCAAGTGGTAAATTCGAACTGTTTTTGGAATTAATCTTTGTACAATTTTTAATTGGACAGGTCTGCAATGTCAGTTTTAATTGGGGAAGTTTACAAAATACCAAACAAACACAGACACTTTTTCATCAGGTAAGACAGCGAATTATACGACATTATTATCAGCAGCCTGAAGACAAAGTTTCAGAGATGGAAAATCATTTGGGAAATGACTTGCAGTTAGTGCAAGAGAGTTACTATAATGTTTACTTCTATTTTGTTTGTGACTTAATTTATATTATTTTAACTATTGGTACGCTGTTTACCTTTCATTGGATATTGGTTGTCTATACGTTATTAGTTACTTTGCTTGCAGTAGTAGTGCCGAAATTGACTGAAAAATATACCAATCGAGCAACTAAAGCTGTTTCTATCCAAAATAAGCAATTTTTGCAGTTGTTAGAAAAATGGTTCAAGGGTTTAGATGAGCTGCGACGCTACCAGAATAAAGTTGTTTTGAAAAAGGTGGTGGGACAACAGAGTCAGAAACTAGAGCAGAGTGAATATCAGCGAGATAAATTGCTACATTATACTAGCTTAGTGTCTGCGATATTTAATATAGCTGGTCGTGTTGGTGTTCCATTTATTGCTGGAATTTTGTTTTTCAATCATCAGGTAAATTTAGGAGCGATTCTGACAGCGGGATATTTTGCCAATGGAATTTTTTATAGTGTAGATAGTTGCGTGAACAGATATACGCAATTAAAATCAACGAAAACTTTGCGGGATGATCTGGCTAAATTGCAAAAGTGTTTACCAGAAAAAGGGTATGATTCTTTAAAACAAATCGCTACCGTTCAAATAAAAAGCTTGTCAGTACAATATCCAAATGGTGAAAGAATTACTTATCCTGACTTTGAACTGAAGAATGGTGAAAAGGTTCTATTGACTGGTGATTCAGGTACAGGAAAATCAACTTTATTAAAAGTTTTGTTAGGGCAAATTAAGCCAAGTACGGGTGAAGTAATCTATTGCGATAAAACAGGAAAAAAGATCAAACCTGATTTACGTCAATTAGGTTATTTGGCACAGGACTTATTGATCTTTCCTGGCAGTATTCAAGAAAATATTACTATGTTTAAGCCTAAGCTTAATAAAAAAGCTGTACAAGTGATTCATAAGACGGTTTTTGATAGTGATCAAGCGCGTTTGAAAAATGGGATAGAGACACAGCTTGATCCACAACAGGAATTGCTGTCTGGTGGACAGAAACAAAAGGTAGTTTTAATGCGGGCGTTGTTGCATGAGAAGCCGATTCTGTACTTAGATGAAGCAACTAGTGCAATTGATCAACAAGCAACGACAAAAATCTTCCAAAACTTAATGCAAAGTAGAGCAACAATTTTGGCCGTTGCACACAATTTAACCGTAGAACAACGAGCATTGTTTGATCGTGAAGTTCACTTGGAGGGAAAATAATGAGTAGCAAAGAATTATTTAAACTTAATCCAATTAAATTCTGTCTGGCTATGGGACTACAGATTATTGCAGCAGTTGGCGAAGTAGTTGTAGCTTATGTGTTAACTTTGCAATTTGATGCTGCCAAAAATAGAAACTTGAGTTTATTTTTAACTTGGACATTAATCCAGCTGTCTAGCTATGTCATGGTATTCTTATTCTATAATTTGGCGGGAATCATTTGGCAAAAGTTGATTCAAAATTACCTGCATTTAATTCGGCAAGAACTAACAGATCATTATTTTGCCGATAGTCAAAAGCATGCGGTTAGTGCAGTGCAAAATCGGATGACTAATGATTTGAAACTGTTACATAATGACTATTTAGATTCGTTCCGCTATGTAGTAGGGATGCTAGCCGGTATTGTCGGTGTAGCCTTTAGCTTGGTGACTTTTCAGTGGAGTTTGTTAGTTGCTTGTTTAATTTTTGCCGCAATTCAGATTTATTTACCTAAATTACTGGATAAGCCATTACAAAAAGCTACTGAAAAGGTATCAGTAGCTAATCGAAAGTATTTGAAGACTTTAGGTGATTGGTTAATTGGCTTATCAGAAGTTCGTCGCTATTTGGCTAGCGATAAGCTTTTTAAGACTATTGCTGAAAATTCAGGACGCTTGGAAGCAGCAAATATTGAGAAGGAAAAAGTAGATCAGGAATTAGATTATCTGAATCAATTGGCTTATTCATTAGGAGATGTGCTAATCTTTCTTTTAACTGGATTTTTGGTAGTGAATAATTGGGCTGCTTTTGGTTTGATTGCCAGCATTGGCAACTTCAATGGAGCACTATTTGGTTCTTTGCAAGGAGTTGCTAATTATGGTGGAAGAATGCGAGCAACGAAGAAATTGCGAGAAGAGATTTTTGTAGCTAGAAAGAAAATTCAGTCTGAACAGAAAAGTAATTTAGAACAAGCGGTTAGTTTTTCAATCCATAATTTAGCTATCGATTTTAGAAACGGTGAGGCCGTGACTTTCCCAGATTTCCAAGTTAAAGCTGGAGAAAAAATTTTACTAACAGGTGATTCAGGTACAGGAAAATCAACTTTACTCAAATTGATTTTAGGTGAATTGCAAGCCAGTCGCGGCAAGATTCAATACTTTAATCAAAAGGGTGAAAAGATTCAACCTGATTTAGCTGAAATTGGCTATTTGCCGCAAGATCCAGTGTTATTCCCAGTAACGATTGTTGAAAATATTACGATGTTCAATTCAAAATTGCTAAGTCGAGTTAAATCAGCCATTGAAAAAGTTCAATTTGCAGGAGATATTGCTAAGTTTTCGGCCGGCATTGAGACTAAGATTGACCTTGATCAATTGAATATTTCTGGTGGTCAGAGGCAGAAAATTGTTTTAGCTAGAAGCATGGTACACCAGAGTAAGTTGATTTTGATTGATGAGGCGACAAGTGCAATTGATCAGGCGGCTACGATGAAAATTTTGCGTCAGTTGACTAAGACGGATGCAACGATTGTATTCATTGCTCACAACTTTAATCAAGAAATGCATCAATTGTTTGATCGTGAAATTCATTTAAAGAAATAAAAACAAGCTCATAACCTTAAAGTTACAGGTTATGGGCTTGTTTTATTATAGCCAAATTTGTTCGAAAATATCTTCTTTAAAACCGCAAGTTAAATTACTGTCATCAACGACTAATGGCCGCTTGATTAACTTACCATTTTTTGACATCATATCTGCAGCTTCTTCAATCGTCATTGTTGGCACTTTTTCTTTCAAATTTTCTCTGCGGTAATCTTGACCGTGTGTATTGAAGAAATATTTTAGACCACGATCTTGATATTTGGTCATCCATTTTACCAAGTCTTCTTTTTTCGGTGGCTGTTCAACTAAATCTTGAAATTCGTAGTTGACCTGATGGTCATCCATCCACTTGCGTGCTTTACGTGAGGTAGAGCAACGTTTATAACCATAAAATTTAATCATTATTTTCCGTCCTTATTTTTGTAAAAATTTTCTAAAAAATTCAATTTCTTCATCATTGGCGATATCAGCTAGCTCGTCTTTTTGATCAACAAAGAACACATGACCGCGAGGATTGTCTTCATCACCATAGGACTTGCAGATGGCGTGAACACCGCGACCGAGCAAGAAGCCAAAGAGGGTAAATTGCATGTCATGCAAAAAATCCTTGTTAGCCGTGATTAAAAAAGTCGGCAAGAAATTGTGATTGATATATTTTTCAACGTCGAGTTGTTCATGATACTTGTTAACTGCATTTTTAGTGAAGTAGGCGCTAGCCATGCCATCTAAATTGCTTGGGGTTAACATGAAGGAAGCAGCACAATTCAAGCCGACAGCCCTAAATTTTAAGTTCAATGGTTTGTAAGAAAATAACTTGGCATAATCTGGATTAGTCAAAATAGTGACATACTGCTCAGCCATTTGACCACCGGCGCTGTCGCCAACGATAAAAACGTTGTTGCGATCTAGACGATATTCTTCAGCGTGCTCATCAACCCAATGCATGTAGCGATCAACATCGTCTAATTCATCAGGGAATTCCGCGTTTTCTGGTGCAAGACGATAGTTGGGATTGATGAAAGCAAAACCGCGCTTAGCTAAACCCATTCCATAATATTGGTAGATTTCTTTAGTACCATAAACCCAACCACCGCCGTGAATATTGATGATGACAGGGAAGGGAGCTTCGTGCTTTTTGGGTAAATAAACATCTAAAGTATGCCACTTTTCATCTGGACCATAAGGCAGATTATCAAGACGTTCAACTTCAGGGATGTCGTGAGGCAAGCCACTGTCACGTTTGGTGTCATGCTGATATGCACCATCTCTAAAGTCAGTAACAAACTTTTTGATTTTATCTTTAAGTTCCATAATTGTTCTCTTTTCTAGTAATTATCTATGTTAACTCAATTATACTTTAATTGAATTTGAAAAAATAAAAACTTTTTTGAAAAATCCTCTTGCATTTTAATTAACGTTTCCCTATAATAGTTTATGTTCTGTTGAGGACATACAAACATACAAGATGGTCTGGTAGCTCAGCTGGATAGAGCAACAGTCTTCTAAACTGTGGGTCGTGGGTTCGAATCTCACCCGGATCATAAATTAAGCCTGTAAGCATTGGTCTTACAGGCTTTTTACATACCTTAGGTATCTATGTGCTAAATTTTACTACAAAGACAATATTTTTTTGCATTTGATATTGTATGATACAAATATATGACAATTATTAACTTAATCTTACATTATTAGTGAATCAGTTGACTAAAGTTTGGAACGAGCTTATTCTAAAATTGATTTCCAAAAAATAGGATCGACAAGTGTGAACGACAACTATTTTTAACATTATCGGAGGAATTAAGATTGACTACAACCAAAAAAATCATTGTTAGATTGGCATGCGCGACTGTTCTTGGTACGGCAGGGGTAGCGCTGACACAAGTAAGTAGACCACAAACTGCAGTTGTGAACGCTGCAACTACCTCTGTTGCAGCCCGCGCACTTGGAGTTGATGTTGCTAGTTATCAAAACGCTGACTTGTCAAGTCATGCGCAAGCTGGAGCACAATTTGCAATTGTTAAAGTTAGCGAAGGTACTTCCTATCGTAACCCTAAGGCATCAAGTCAAATTTCAACGGCTTTATCAAATAATATGATGCCAATGGCATATCACTTTGCTACTTTTAGTTCAAATGCAAGTGCTGCTGCTGCAGAAGCAAATTATGCAATTCAAACTGCACAAGCATTTGGACTACCTAAGGGCTCATATATTGCTTGTGACTATGAAACGGGCTCAGGCAATAACATTTATGGTGGTAAAACGCCAACGGCTAATGCAATTATTGCTTTTATGGACACTATAAAAAATGCAGGCTATAAGCCACTTCTTTATGCTAGTTCATCAGTTTTACAAAATAATATTGATACTAATAGTGTAATTGCCAAGTATCCTAACTCATTGTGGGTCGCTTCATACGCTATTTCAGGTAGAATTGATAGTCCAAACTTCAATTACTTCCCATCAATGAATGGCGTTTCAATTTGGCAATTTACTGATAATTGGAAGGGATTAAGCGTTGATGGAAATATTGCTGTTTTACCATTATCAATTGACGGTAATGTAACTTCCAACAATGGCGCAATTTCACAAGCTCCAGCTACCAGCAACACCAATTCTGCTAGCTCTTCAAATGCTTCATCAAATACTTCGAATAAGAGTACTTCATCAGATGATGATAAGGGTTCAGCAACTGCTGGCTATGTGATGAAGAAATCATATATCTATAATAAAAAGGGTGAGCGTCAAAGCGGCTACTATGCAGCTTATACTAATATTACTCATTATGGTGTAGTGACTCTTGATAATGGTAAGACTGCCTTAAACATGGGCAATGGTCGTTACATTATGGCAAGTAATGTTTTAGGTAATTCACGTGTACTTAAGCACAATGCTTATGTATATAATAACAAGGGAAACCGCGCTAACTGGAGAGTGCTTAGAAAAGGTACGCCAATTAAGACCTATGGTTCACGGATGCGCGTTAATGGTAAAAGCTGTTACCGAATCGGACGTAACATGTACGTTAAGGCGGCTAACTTTTAATTAAAAAATTGAATTTATCAAGAAGGAATTAAGCTTAAAGGTTTAATTCCTTTTTTCATGCCGTTTTTTGTATAATTAAAAGTATTCAGGAAACGCCTGAATTAATTAACTGATAGGGATGAAATAAACTTGAAAAAAAGATTTATAGCAATAATATTGATGCTACTGACTTTAACGGGTTGTACTATAAAAAGTACTACGCCTAAAAAGTACTACGCCTAAGAAGGCTAAGTCGTCAGTTAAAACGGTTAAAGTCGATAAACAGCAATCTAAGGAAAAACAGGCTAAGTATCAAGTGATAGACCAAGTTTGGCGAATTCAACAAGATGGCGTTGATATTTATGGTCATATATATCTACCACAGGGTTTAGCTGGTAAGAAGAAAGCAGTAATTTTGGCTCACGGATTGGCAGGAAATTACCGTGATCTAACCAGTTATGCTAAATATTTAGCTAGTCGTGGCTATGTTGCCTATACTTTTGATTTTCCTGGTGGAGCTAAGAATGGTCAAAGTAGTGGTGTAGATCAATTAAAGATGTCAATTTTTACAGAAGAAAAGAATCTACAGCTGGTATTAAATACAATTAAAAATAGGACTGATGTTGACCATAAACAAGTGTCTTTGCTAGGCGAGAGTCAAGGTTGAGCAGTTGCCGCAATGCTCGCAAGTAAATATCCGCAAGAAGTAAAGTCATTGATTTTGCTTTACCCTGCCTTTTCGATCACTGATTATGCGCAAGCGGCTTTTAAATCAGAAAAACAAGTGCCAGACAAGCTCAACCTATTTGGCTTCACAATTGGTAAGGCCTATTTTGAAAACTTGTTCAAGTATAACTTGTTAAAAGAAGCAACTAAGTATCATGGTCCAGTTTTAATAATGCATGGTACAAGTGACATGATTATTCCAGATTCTTATTCAATTAAGGCTAATAAAAAATTTAAGCACTCGAAATTATACTTATTTAAGGGTGCAGGTCATGATTTTAAAGGTAAATATCATAGTCGAGCAGATACTTTAATTGATAAATTTTTGCAGAAAAATGGGAAATAAATAATGAAGAAGAAATACCTTGGTTTAGTGGCTTTATTAAGCCTATTGAGCGTTTTTGCTATTTGGGGTCAAAGCGTTAGAGCTGATGTTGATTATGATATTGATAATGTTAGAGCCATAGCAAGAGTTAATAAAGATGGTTCACTGACAATGCATCGAACAATTAAGTATTCATTTGATAGTGATGCTCGCGGCGTTTATTATAAGCAAAATCTGGCTGTAAAACAGAAGTTGAGCAACATTCAGGTTAAGGTCGATGGACAAAATATAAAGGCCGCAACAACGGGCAAAAATAATACGTATAAATTGCAAAAGCAGGGCAATTCTTATAATTTTAAGGTTTATCATCGAATTAAGGAAAATGATAAGGTTAAAGTTGAGTATTCTTATCTAATTCACCGGGCAATTACTAATTATCTTGATACAGCTGAGCTGAACTTTAAAATAGTTGGTAACGGTTGGGATACTGACTTAGATCATGTGCGTGCTGAAGTGATTTTTCCTGGGGCAGTTAAGGGGCTAAAAGCTTGGGCTCATGGGCCACTAAGTGGTTACACTCAGGTTTTGCCAAAAGAGGGCAAAATTATTATGACTGCTGATGATGTTGCAGGAGATAGTGGTGTCGAAGTACATGCGATTTTTCCAACTACGGTAACTAGTGCTAATCAGAATATTGTTAAAGAAAATAAGAAAAGAGCAATTGAAAAACAAGAAGCAGCATTAGCAAAAGAAGCTAATCAGAAGCGTCAGCGTAAGCAGATGCTTAGTATAGGATTGATGATCATTTCAGTACTTGTCGGTTTTGTGGTGGTAATTAGAGGCTTTTTTATTAAAAAAGTTGGAGTTAAGCCAAAAATAGAGCGCGATTTAGTACATAATTATGAAATTCCAGATATATCACCTACTACTGCGCAAATTTTGGATGAAGCTGATAAACCAAATGTTAAAGCATTTGTAGCTTATTTGATGCAATTAGCTGGTAAAAATAAAATTAAGATCGAAAAATATCAAACTAAACATTTAAAGCGGACTAATTATCGAATTACTTTAGTAGATGATAGTGTTTTGACTGATGACCTGTTAGACTTTATTTTTAACAAAGTTGGTGATGGTAAGTCATTTACAACGAAAGATTTGCGGGATTATACTTCTAAAAAATTGGGTAGGCGTTTTGATAAATGGTGTGACGGGCAATATAAGCAAGTTGAGGATAAGGACTTGCTTGATAAAAAATATAAAAAGCAGCGTAGCAACTTCCGAACGGGGATGCTCATGGGAATGATTGCTAGCTTTGCGATCTGGGTAATTAGCTTAATGATGGCAAATAATATACCCAGTTTTGTGATAATAATTGGAATCATGATGATCGTCTTAGAAGTTGTTGCATTCATAGTGGGCAATTCTCGTTTAAGTATTTATACCCAAAAAGGTGCACTTGAGACAGATCAAGTTCGCGGCTTTAAGAAAATGCTAAACGATATTGGTCAATTCAAGATGAAAGACGTCGGTGATCTGATTTTATGGGAAGACATTATGCCGTATGCTGTAGCGTTTGGTCTATCCAAAAAGGTATTGAAGCAGCTTAAGATTGAATTTGCAGATGAATTAGATGCTGCACCAGTTCTGTTTTATAGTGGATTCTATAGTAGCAGTAGTGACAGTTTTGAGCATAGTTTTGAACGTAGCTTCTCTTCAGCCGTGTCTACTGGTTCATCTTCAGTTTCTGGAAGCTCAGGTGGATTTTCAGGTGGATCGTCTGGCGGCTTTGGTGGTGGCAGCGGCGGTGGTGCTTTTTAGTGAGAAATTTTTATACTATAATTAAACTAAAAAAGGAGGGCTAAATTATGCCATTTGTACATATTGAATTAATTAAAGGTCGCTCAGATGAGCAGATTACTAACTTAATGAAGGATGTTACTGAAGCAGTGCACAAGAATACTGGTGCGCCTAAGGAACACATTCATGTAATTATTAACGAATTAGGTAAGCATACTTATGGCCAAGGCGGCGAGTGGAGAGCTTAATAATTAGGAATTGTAGTAAAAGACGACTCGATTGTGAGTCGCCTTTTTATATAGTTAAATAGATAAACTTGTATTAGAGCCTTAAAGCTATGTGTGCATAAATGAATTATTTATTTAGAATCCCACGTAATATAATGATGTTGATGTCTAGATATTTACGAGGAGGATTTGCCCTAGCTGGAGCTGCAAAGCTATTGAACTTTATGCAGCGAGCTGATGAAATGGATGCCGCACAATATAATCGTCGTGCGAATAAGATTAATAAAATGCATTTGTTACGAACAAAACCAGGTGCCGTTTTTATCTATAACAAACGTGGCCAAATTTTGAATAAAAAGTCAGGTTGGGTTCCAATGGGCACAATCTTGCGTCGACCAAAAGGCCTTTATACCATTAAGGGTAAAAAGTACTATTACTTTGGTAAAGGATTGTTCTTCCCAAAGAGTGGGACAGAACCCTATAGAATTCCTAAAAAGCATATAAGTACAGCAGGTGAAAATTTCGCTAATTGGTTCAATTGGCTTAGAACTCGATAAATAGAAAAATTAGGAAGCAGGCAATATAAAGATTGTCTGCTTTTTGCGTAAAAAATTTAATCACTAAAACGATCAATCAATTAACACTACTTCATAAAAATTAGTATAATTATGTTCGTTACTATTAGTAAGTTATACAATAAAAGTGGTGAGAATAATGTATGATTATCGAAATAATATCAAAATAATTTTAAATAAAACTGAGGCTGATGATAAAAGTCTCGAAAATAGTTTAAGTGCGATTAAAGCTATCCTAAATATGGCCGAAGATAATACAGCTAAAAAATCTGAGACTGAATTAGTAACTCAACCTAAGAATAAAATTGCAAATACACAATCAATTGCACAAAGAAATGCAGATTTAAAGCAATTTAAGCAATTATTGATTGGGCTGACAGCCTTAATTGAGACTCCAGGTGATGAAAAAGCTAAAAAGAGTTCACTTGATGCTTTACACAAGTTGACGTTTGTTCCAGGCGTTGGCAAGCGCTATGGCAATGTTTTGGGTAAATTGGATCAGGCAATTCAAAAATCTAAGACAACTAAAGAAGCTGTTAACAAGAAAATTTTTGAAGAAGCAATGAAGCCCAAAGAGCAAACTAAGCGCGATTATCGTAAAGGACGCCGCTATACTGTTATTCGGGCTTTATCAGGCTGTAATTTGATTAATGATAGTGGTCAAATTGTTTACCGTATTAAAGAATCACAAATTCACTCTTTGAATTTAAAGAGTGGTGACATAGTTGAAGCTATTGAAAATCGAGATAATCCAAATTATGAAGCAGAAGTCTTGCGCGTGGTGGGTTATCGCAAATTGCGCATGCGTGATTATGACCCAATCGAAGAATTCCGGTATGCTGTGGTCCGCGGCAAGGCCAATCAATTAGCTATCACTAGAAATATTAAGGGCGAAAAGTTGCGAATTCGCGGTAAGGATATCACGATTCCGGTTGATTCAAGTTATTATCAAGGTGAAAATATTCATCTTGAAGATGGTTCAATTGTAGATCTAGCTTGGTATACGGGTGATGTTCGCATTAAGAAAAATCCTGCTGAGGCAGTACAGATTCGTTGGATTTATCAAGTTGATCCGCCTAAGAAATCAGATCTGTCGTATCAAAAGAAAAATAAGTCAAAGAAAGAAGAAACAGAAGAGTTAACTAAACTCGATATGAACTTGCACTATCAACGGGTAGGAATTGCGATTGGTGATAATCAAAATGAAGGAATATTAGAAGGGATTGTTTCGCGCTATAATGGGATCCCAATTCCAATAGATGCTTTTGAAGGCAAGAAGAAGGTAATGGAACGGCAAATCAAAGACTTAGATATTGTAATCTTGATGACAGCTTATGCTGCTCATGATGCTACTTGGAATATTCAGGAATTCGCTTCAAAGTATGGTGTTAAATTTGCCGTTTCTTCATCTAAAGGTTACCGTTCTTTTGAGCGAGCATTATATCGAGCTGAAAATGGTTTACCTGCTTATGAAGGAACGCAATCAATCGATTATAAAGAAGTTAAAAATAAATAATTTGTTAATATTATTTTGTTTGCTTGAGCTGACAGATGATTTTTCGTTAAAATAGTACTAACTAAAAGAAAGGACGCTTAATAATGAAAAACATTAAACAACGTTCCTGGATGAGATGGTTGGTATTCTTAGCAGGACTTGAAATTATTGCAATATCAATCAATCTTTTTTATGGACCAATTAATATTGCAGCTGGTGGCTCAACGGGTATTTCTATTCTAGTCGATGCAGTCTGGGGAATTAATCGATCAATTACAGTGTTTGTAGTGAATGGCTTGATGCTGATTTTGGCGGCAATCTTTTTAGGCAAAAAGACTACCCAAAATATTGCATTAGGTAGTTTGCTCTTACCAGTTTTGATGGAAGTTACGCCTAGCTTTAAAGCAGTGAATAATGACCTACTAGCCGTAATTTATGGTGGTGCATTAATGGGACTTGGAGTTTCGCTACTTTATCGCGTTAATGCCTCAAGTGGTGGGACAACAATTCCGCCGATGATTCTGAAGAAATATTTTTATTTAAATCCTGCAACTACACTTTTATGCATTGATATGGTAATTATTTTCTTGAACATTTTTGTCGATGGTTGGAATGCTTTCTTCTTAGCAGCATTTTCTCAAGTGGTAACTGCCATTACGATGCGCTACGCGGAGACCGGTTTTGATAAAAAGTATCAAGTCAGAATTATGAGTAATTCAGATTTAAACCGAATTCAAGATATGCTTAAAGAAGATTATCAAGGCCTGACGATTTATGATGTTATAGGTGGATATAGCGACGAAAGCAAGCGTCAATTATTAATCGTAGTTGATCCACGTGAATATGGGCCACTTATTTCTAAAGTACATGAGATCGATCAGGATGCGTTTATCATTACCGAAAATGTTGCAAAAGTGCATGGCGGTCAATGGCGAATGTAAAAAAATAATTGATCTTAGTCTAAAAGCGTTGTATGATATAAGAGTTGTATTTGTGGAGACCTCCACATCTGCAACCGCACGGCTTGAGGTTAGAAGTCTTCTTATGTAAGAAGCACCCCAGTTCGGCGAGTCTAAGTATTTTTTTCGGAGGTGTACAAATGTACGCAATTATTAAGACCGGTGGTAAGCAATACAAAGTTGCAGAAGGCGATAGCGTATTTGTAGAAAAGCTTGATGCTGAAGAAGGTAGCTCAGTAACTTTTGACGAAGTTATCCTTGTTGCTAATGGCGATGACGTTAAGGTTGGTACTCCATTAGTAGATGGTGCTAAGGTAACTGCTAAAGTTGAAAAGCAAGGCAAGGAAAAGAAAGTTGTAACTTTCAAGTACAAGCCTAAGAAGCACTCACACAGCAAGTATGGTCACCGTCAACCTTACACTAAGGTTACAGTTGAAAAGATTGAAGCTTAATTCAGAGGTGAAATGAATATGAACATTTTAGGTATGAAATTATACGCTCACCACAAGGGTGGTGGTTCTACTGCCAACGGTCGTAACTCAGCTGGTCGTCGTTTAGGCGCCAAGGCTGGTGACGGTCAAACTATCCACGCAGGTACTATTATTTACCGTCAACGTGGTACTAAGATTCACCCAGGCAAGAACGTAGGTCAAGGTGGAGACGACACTTTATTTGCACTTGTTAACGGCGTTGTTAAATTTGAACGTCTTGGCAAGTACAAGAAGCAAGTTTCTGTATACCCAGCTGAAGAAGCTAAGTAATTCAGAGATTAACATGAAAAGGCGAGTAGCATAAGCCACCCGTCTTTTTTTATGGCTTTTTCCGCCCAGAAACATGTATAATTAAACCAATATCATACAAAAAGAGGGTCTCTGAGATGGAAAATAGGCAAGAATTATTATCCTTAATTAACCAGCGAATTGAGCATGTAACTGATTTAATTAAAGAAGCAAATGCAGATGCATTGATTATTTTTAATCAAGCTAATTATCGATATCTAACCAATTTTACAGGGGAAGAAGCACAATTAATTTTGACTGCTAGTGGCGAACGAGTACTTTTATCAGATTCTCGTTTTGCTGGACAGATTAAAGCACAAGCACCTGGCGAAATGGATGTTGTAATGAAACATTCTAGTGATTATGAAGAACTTACTAAGGCCTTGAAAAAAATGGACGTCAAGAGGGTCTTAGTTGAAGGTGAATTCGTTTCAGCGAGTGAATATGAAAAACTTAAGCAACTAAATCCAGAACTTGAATTTGTGATGGTTGAAGAATTGGTTGAACGAGTACGTAATATTAAAGATGATCTTGAAATTGCAGCATTGCGCAAAGCAATTGATATTTCAATGGAAAGCTTTAAAGGTATTTTGCCGATGATTAAGCCTGGCGTTAAAGAACGTGCAATTGGTGCTAAATTGGACTACCTATTTAAAGTTAATGGCGGCGATGGCCCTGATTTTGATACAATTGTAGCTTCCGGTGTGCGTTCGGCTTGGGCTCATGGCGTTGCTAGTGACAAAGAATTAGCCGAAGGCGATATGATTGTCATTGACTTTGGTAGTTTTTATCATGGCTATGCGGCCGATATTACTAGAACCGTTGCCTTAGGTGAAGTTGATGCTGAAATGCATAAGATTTATGATATTGTGCATGAAGCACAGCGCCGCGGCATTGCCGCGGCAGTTGCAGGTAATACTGGATATGATGTTGATAAAGCAGCACGTGATTATATTACAGAACAAGGTTACGGTCAGTATTTTGGACACGGTATCGGTCACGGCATTGGTCTTGAAATTCACGAATTGTGTCAACCAGCTTTACCTTTTAGAACTACTAAATTGGTCAATAATATGGTTCATACCGTAGAACCAGGAATCTACTTGCCAGACAAGGGCGGTGTTAGAATCGAAGACGATATTTTGGTCCATGATCAAACGCCTGAAACTTTATCCACTTTGCCAAAGGATGAATTGATTTCCCTATAATAGCTATTTAATTTATCGTATTTATGGTAAAAAAGCTTCAAGATTGGTAAGATAATAATTGTAGAAATGAGGGACTTAATATGACAATGATTTCAGTAAACGAATTCAAGAATGGCTTGACTATTCAATACAACAACGATTTATGGCGCATTGTTGAATTCCAACACGTAAAACCAGGTAAGGGTAGTGCCTTTGTACGTTCAAAGCTTAAGAGTTTGAGAACTGGTGCTGTACAAGAATATACTTTCCGTTCAACTGCTAAGGTTGAAACTGCAGACATTCAAACTAAATCAATGCAATACTTGTACAATGATGGCTCAAGTTATGTATTCATGGATACTTCTACTTACGATCAATTAGCAATTCCAAATGAACAAATTGGCGATGAAGCTAATTACTTATTGGAAAACATGATTGTTAACGTAGTTATGCACGAAGGTGAAACTTTAGGTATCCAATTGCCTAACACGGTTGATTTGAAGGTTGCTAAGACTGAACCTAACATCAAGGGTGATACTTCATCAGGTGGTGGTAAGCCAGCTACTATGGAAACTGGTTTAGTAGTTAACGTACCATTCTTCATTAACGAAGGTGACGTTTTAACTATTAACACTGCTGATGGTACTTACGTATCACGTGCAAATAAGTAGTTTATTTGAGGTAACAAAATGGCAGATAGTTCAAAAATTCTTTTAAGTGGTGAAGAAAACAGCGAGCAAATTAAAATTGATCCAAGTGTTCTAGAAGTTATTTTGGGTATTGCTGCAGAAAAAGTTGATGGTGTTGCCGGAATGCGCGGCAGTTTGAAATCAGGCTTAAACTGGGTTTTCGGTCGTGAAGATCATGGTAAGGGCGTAAATATTAGTGTTGATGACGATAATAAGCTAATTGCTGATATTTATGTTTATCTTGAAAGCGGCGTTAACGTTCCTAAGGTTGCAATGACGTTGCAAAAGAAGTTGAAGGCACAATTATTGCAAATGACTGATCTTGAGCTGAAGGCAATCAACGTTCATGTTGTCGGTTTAGTTTTCCCAGAAGATGAGAATACTGACCAGACTACATCAGAGCTGTTTCCGGAGGACGAAGAAGAAAAATAATGAACCAACACGAAAGTCGAAAAGTTGCTATGCAAGCCGTTTATTTGGCTAATCAGGAGCCAGATTTAACTGCCGAAGAAGTTGAAGCAAAAGTCGTTGCAACGCTTAATTTAAAACAGCTTTCTGCCTATTCTAAGAAGTTAATCGAAGGCGTACTAGAAGATCGCAAAAATTTACAGTCTGAACTAACTAGTCATTTGAAAAAGGGCTGGCGTCTTGAACGTGTAAGTCAAACTGTGGTAGCTATCATGGAAGTCGCTTTGTTTGAAATCAATCATAGTGATGAGATTGATGCTAAGGCAGCAGTTAACGAAGCTTTAAATTTATGTGACGAATTTGCTGAGCCTAAAGAGAAACCATTTATTAATGGGATGTTAGCAAACTTTGTTAAATAGCGATGAATAGCCGGCAGTTTTGCCGGTTATTTTTTTATAAAGGAGACAAAATTAATGGGAGAAATTCTTGATGGTAAAGCATTTGCAAATGAATTGGGACAAAATCTTAAAGAAAAGGTTAAGAATTTAAAAGAAAAAGGAATAACGCCACATTTTTGCGTAATAAATATTGGGGATGATCCTGCTAGCAAGATCTATGTCCGTACTAAAAAACGGCGTGCTAAAAAAATGGGCATCATTCAAGATATTTATCAAATGCCTGCTGATACTGAGCAAGCAGAAGCATTGGCTTTGATTGATAAATTAAATGCCGATCCAACAATTAATGGAGTAATGGTACAGTTACCAGCTCCAAAGCAAATTGATGCAGATGAGTTACTAGAGAGAATAGATCCTAATAAAGATGTTGATGGGTTAACGCCAGCTAACATTGGTCGTTTGTGGATGGAAGATCATTTTATTGAACCAGCTACAGCTGAGGGAATTATTGCTCTATTAAAGCACTATCAAATTAAGCTTGATGGCAAAAATGTTGTGGTTGTTGGGCGCAGTAATATTGTAGGTAAACCACTTGCAGCTCTAATGCTTGAGCAAAATGCAACTGTTACTATTTGTCACTTACATACTCAGAACTTAGGGGAAATCACAAAAAAAGCTGATATAGTTGTATCTGCTACTGGACAAGCATTTTTGATCACTGCTGATATGGTTAAAGATGGAGCAGTTGTTGTTGATGTGGGCATGAATCATGTTAATGGTAAATTAGTTGGTGATGTTGATTTTGACAATGTAAAAGAAAAGGCTAGCTACATTACTCCCGTTCCTGGTGGGGTAGGCCCACTTACAGTGCAATTTTTAATGGAAGCAGTAGTTAAATTGACTAGGAGACAAAATGGCCGAGAATAAATATTTAACGGTTACTGATTTAAATTATTATATTACGCAAAAATTTAAGAATGACCCATATTTGCACAAAGTCTTCTTACAAGGCGAGCTATCTAATTTTCGCTATCGCCGTAATTCGCACCAGTATTTTTCGTTAAAAGATGAAAAATCGAAGATTAATGTAGTAATGTTCCGTTCCTTCTTTGAAAAGGTGAAATTTAAGCCAGAAGAGGGAATGAAAGTCTATGTGGTTGGCTATGTTAGCGTTTATGGACCACAGGGCTCGTATCAGTTTTATGCTGAGCAGATGGAACCAGCAGGTCTTGGAGCATTATATGAGCAATTGAAGCAATTACAAGCCAAATTAGCTAAAGAAGGATTATTTGATCCTGCTCATAAAAAGCCATTACCCCATTTTCCTGATCGAATTGCAGTAGTTACTAGTGCTTCTGGGGCAGTTATTCACGATATTATGGTTACTGCTAATCGGCGATTCCCACATGCAGAAATTGACCTGTATCCTGCACAAGTACAAGGTGATACTGCGGCAGATTCTTTGATAAGGGCGATGCAGCAAATTGCAGCACAAGGTGACAAGTATGACGTAATGATTATTGGCCGTGGTGGTGGTTCACTAGAAGATTTGTGGCCATTTAATGAGGAAAAAGTTGTGCGTCAAGTCTATGCTATGCCAATGCCGGTAATTTCTTCGGTAGGTCATGAAACAGACACTACTTTATGTGATTTGGTTGCCGACGCACGTGCAGCGACTCCAACTGCGGCGGCTGAATATGCTACGCCAAATACGCTGGATGAACTTGCTCATATTAAGCAATTAACTAGTCAATTAGTTGCTAGTATGCAAAATATTATTCGGTCAAAGCGTGATCGTTTAAGCCGGGTGCAAACTTCTGTTATCATGCGAGAACCAACTAGGTTATATGACCAACAAATTCAGCAGGTTGATCAATTAAAACAACGTTTGCAAAATAGTATGCAAAATCGCGTAACGCATTCTGCACAAAGTTATCAATTATTAAAACAGCGTTTATTTAGTGTCAGTCCTGATAAAAAAATTAATCAGCTGCAGCAGCAAAAACAATTTTTGCAGCAGCGGATGATTGATAATATGCAGCATTATTTAAAGAATAAGCGCAATGTTTTTACTCAAGTAATGCAACAGTTAGATGATTACAGTCCCTTGAAGACATTAGAGCGTGGCTTTGTTTATTCAACTAATGAGCATGGTGAAACAATCAGTTCCGTTAAACAAGTGCAAAAAGATGATCGTTTGTTATTGCATTTTAAAGATGGACAAGTTGATGCGGTAGTTACAAAGATAAAGGAAGAACAAAATGGCAGTAAAGAAAAATAATTTTGAAGAACAGTTAACTAGTTTGGAACAAATTGTACAAAATTTGGAAAATGGTAATGTCCCTTTGGAAGATGCCTTGAAGGAATTTCAAGAAGGCGTGAAGATTAGTCGTGATTTGGAAAAGAAACTCAATAGTGCAGAAGAAACTGTAGCTAAGTTAATTGATAGCGATGGGACAGAACACAAGCTGGATCCAAATAATGCATCAGCACCAGAGGAATAATTATGACAGCATTCACTTATTTTAAAGATCAATGGACACCAATAATTGATGATTATTTAGCTAAGCATTTGGCTAGTGAAGTGAAAGATCAGAAAATTAGCCAGATTATGGCTTATTCAGTGATGGCTGGTGGCAAACGCTTGCGTCCATTATTGTTTTTAGCAACACTTAACACATTAGGTAAAAAAATTGAGGAACCTGAAGTTCGAATTGCCTGTGGAATTGAATTGATTCACACTTATTCACTGATTCATGACGATTTGCCTGCTATGGATAACGATGATTACCGTCGTGGCAAGTTGACCAGTCATAAAAAATGGGGTGAAGCTGAGGCTATTTTGGCCGGGGATGCGCTCTTGCCAATGGGAATTCAATGGATTGCTGAAGGTAGTAATTCAGCTCAATTGGTAGAATTAATTACTAAGGCAGTGGGTCCAAACGGAATGGTTGGTGGACAATATTTGGATATTGATTCAACCAATAATGCTAGTGTTTCTGGAGACGCTAAGTTCATTAACAAGATGGAATGGCTAAAAACAGGATGCTTAATTCAAGCTAGTGTCGAAATGGCTGCTATTTTTGCAAAAGCTAGTGACATTGAAAAAGTAAAATTGATTGACTTTGCTAAAGTTTTTGGCCGATCATACCAAATTTATGATGACTTGGTTGATGTGGTTGAGACTAGCGAAGAAGCTGGTAAAGCTACGCACAAGGATGAAGCTGAAGGAAAGAATAATACTTTAACTTTGTTAGGAATTGATCAAAGTCGCAAAGAACTAACTGACTTAATTAAGCAAGCACAAGATGATTTGCATGGACTAAATGGCGAAGTGCTAACTGGCTTTTTAGATCTTTATCAAAAGGTGTTATAAATGACAAAACAAAGAGCAGATATTTTATTAGCAGAACAAGGCCTTTTTCACTCCCGCTCAGCTGCACAAAGAGCGATTATGGCAGGGCTAGTTTCTGATCATAATCATCAACGCATTGATAAAAGTGGAACTAAGTTTCCTGAAGGCGAGAAGTTCTATGTTAAAGATGATGGCAAGAAGTATGTTTCCCGTGGTGGCTTTAAACTGGAAAAAGCATTGAAGGTTTTTAACATTGATTTGACAGATAAAATTTGTTTGGATATTGGTGCATCAACTGGCGGTTTTACTGATGTTGCTTTACAAAACGGTGCTCAGATGGTCTATGCCTTGGATGTTGGCTACAACCAGTTAGCTTGGCAATTGCGGGACGACCCGCGTGTAGTGGTGATGGAAAAGCAGAATTTCCGCTATTCGAAGCCGGAAGATTTTGATCAAGGACTGCCAGATTTTGCAATGACCGATGTGTCCTTTATCTCGTTAGATTTGATCATGGCACCGATGTATGCAATTTTGAAGAATCAATGTGATGCCGTTTGTTTGATTAAACCACAATTTGAAGCTGGCCCTGAGAATGTCGGTAAACACGGTATTGTTCATGATCATGAAGTGCACAAGGCGGTAATCGAGCACACCATGCAAAAGGCATTGGAGATCGGCTTCAATGTTTTAGGCGTTGATTATTCACCAATTAAAGGTGGCAAAGGCAATATTGAATTTTTGATTCATTTACAAAAAGACGAAGCAAATGGTGGCCGCAACTTATGGCAAGGGAGCCCAGCTGAAGTGGTTGAGCGCGCCGTAAGTGGTCTATAGGAGTGAAGCTATGCTAGTTGAGCTAGATATCAAAAACTTTGCAATTATTAAAAGCTTAAAGGTTCGTTTTCAAGAAAAAATGACGGTAATCATCGGTGAAACTGGTGCTGGTAAGTCAATTATTATTGATGCTGTTTCATTACTGATGGGTGGTCGCGGTCAAAAAGAAATGATTCGTTCGGGTGAGTCCAAGGCGATTATTACTGGCTTGTTTGAATTGGATGATCAAAAAGAAAAGATCGCGGAATTGTGTGATCAATATGGTTTGCCGCACGATGACGATCAGCTGGTGATTAGTCGTGAATTAGCTGTCAAGGGCAGAAATGTAGTCCGGATTAACGGGCAATTGACGACGATTAATGTTTTGCGCGAGATTGGTAGCTATTTGGTTGATATTCACGGCCAGCATGATCAGCAAATTTTGATGGATCAGGACCGGCAGATTGACCTAGTTGATAATTATGCCCCTGCTTCTTTTAAGGCAGATTTAGCCACTTATCAAACTGATTATGCTCAATGGCAAAAGCTAACCAGTCAATTGCGGCACCTGCGTCAAGATGCCCAAGAATTAGCTCAGAAGCAAGATATTCTGCAGTTTCAGAATAATGAATTGGAAGCAGCCGACCTTGAGGATCCACAAGAAGATGAGAAACTTGAGGAAGAATATAACGAACTAAATAATTATCAAAAAATTGCGGATACGGCGAATTACTTCATGCAATTGTATGATGACGATGAGCATGGAATTGCGACTTTATTGGGGGATGCCCAGAATGCTGCAACTGATTTAACTGAATTTGGTTCAAAATTTAAGGATTTTGCTAAGACAGTTGATGATGGAGTTTATGCTTTAAATGACGCCCGCAGTGAATTATCGAACTTAATGGATGCAATGGACTTCGATGAGGAACGTTTTCAATATGTGACTAACCGCTTGGATACCTTGAATTCATTGAAAAAGAAGTATGGCCCAACCTTGGCTGATGTGTTTGCTTTTTATCAAAAAGTACAAAAAGAACTCAGTCAATTTGAAACAGGCGGCCTTGATGAGGAAAAATTGCAAGCAGAAGTTGCCAAGATTGAAGAAAGAATGACCCAAGAAGCTAGAAATCTGCATTTAATACGCGAGAAAGTTGCCCATTCACTAGAAGAGCAAATCAAGCAAGAACTGGCTGATCTCTACATGGAAAAAGCTCGCTTTTCTATTAACTTTGATGAGACGAAGACCTTTACTGACAAAGGGACTGACGCTATCGTCTTCTTGATTGCGCCTAATCCAGGTGAAGACTTGATGCCGTTAGTTAAAATTGTTTCTGGTGGTGAACAATCAAGATTGATCTTAGCTTTGAAGGCAATCTTCAGCCGAGTTGAACCAGTGGGTACCATGATTTTTGACGAAATTGATACGGGAGTTTCTGGCCGAGTATCGGCTGCTATCGGGAAAAAGATGCACTCAATCGGTCGCAACAAGCAGGTAATTGCAATTACGCACTCACCGCAAGTGGCTGCCGCGGGTGATCAACGCTACTTGGTAGCTAAGCAAGTAAAAGATGGTTCAACCTTTACTCAAATAGGCCCACTTAGCAAGGAAGAAACCATTACAGCGATTGCACAGATGATGGCTGGACAAGATGTAACCGATGCAGCAAAGAAGAATGCTGCAGATTTGATTAAGAGTATTAAAGATGACTAGTATTAGTAAATTTTGGCGTGATTTTTGTGTAGAACATCAAGTAAGTCCTACAGCATTAGAAGGTGCTTTTGCTTTTGGAGCTAATAGCCGGGATGCAGATATTCTTAGTGATTTGGTCAAAAGTGGAATTAAGACGGCAACGACTAGCCTGTATTCTGCGCAAGAAGATGTACCGGTTGTAGGGATGTACGCAATTGTTTTAAATGGACGAAATGAACCAGTTTGTGTGATTCAAAATAAGACTGTTGAGATTATGCCATTTAAAAATGTCTCAGCTGAGCATGCCTATTTAGAAGGCGAGGGCGATCGCTCATATGAATCTTGGCGTAAAGTACACGAGAAATTTTTTGCGCGCGAATGTCAAGAACTGGGACGAGAGTTCACAGATGAAACTGAAGTAGTGTGTGAGACATTCGAGAAAATAATTTAGTAAAGGAGCAGACGATTTTGTCTGTTTTTTTGTATGCAAAGAGAAAACTTGAAAAAGAAACAATTTTAGTGCAAACTAGATATATTACAAGTTAAGAGGAGTTCAGCATGGCAGATAAAGGTTTATTACTTGTGCTTTCTGGTCCTTCCGGCGTTGGTAAAGGAACTGTTAAAAGCGCGATTGTTGAAAACAAAGTCTTTCCATTTGAATATTCAGTTTCAATGACTACGCGTCAACCGCGACCAGGTGAGGTTAATGGCCAAGATTATTTTTTTGTTAGTGAAGATCGCTTTCAAGAGGCTATTAAAAATGGTGAGTTGTTAGAATATAATAAATATGTCGGTCACTATTATGGTACACCTCTTGCACCAGTGAAGAAGATGCTTCATGATGGCAAAGATGTTTTACTTGAGATTGATGTTAATGGGGCACAAAAAGTACGTGAAAAGATGCCCGATGGCGTGTTTATCTTTTTAACCCCACCAGATCTACATACGTTACATTTGCGTTTGGAACACCGTGGCACCGAGTCAGAAGATGTAATTCGTGGTCGAATTAAGCAAGCGCGCAATGAAATTTTGGAGATGGAAGACTATGATTATGCAGTAGTTAATGATACAGTAGCTAATGCAGTTGATCATATTAAAGCGATCGTCGATGCAGAACATGTCAGTGTTAAACGTGTAATTGATGACTATCGTAAGATGGTCAAGGAGGATTAATTATTATGAGAATTACTTACCCATCAATTGATAAATTATTGTCACGTGTTGATTCACGCTATTCATTATCTGTTCTTGCCGCTAAGAGAGCACATGAACTTGAAGCTGGTGATCCACCAACTTTGGAACATTTTAAGTGTGATAAGGCTGTTGGTAAGGCACTTGAAGAAATTGCTGCTGGTAAAGTTACTGTTGACCCAGCTCATGCCGAGGTTAACCTCGAAGATTAATTTATTGACCTTCATCCTTTGGGGTGAAGGTCTTTTTTACAGGTGATTAAATGATTGCTCAGGTTATTGTTGATGTAGCTGCACGGCAAACAGACCGTATTTTTGAATATCATATTCCAACAGAATTAGAAAAGGATATTGCGATTGGATCAAGAGTAGTTGTTCCGTTTGGTCCTCGTAAAGTGCAAGGTTTTGTGGTGGGGATCACTGATCAAAGTGAATTTAAAGGTAAACTTAAGGATTTGCTAGTTGTGGTAGATGAGATGCCACCGCTTACGCCAGAGTTGGTAAAGTTATCTGCTGATTTAGCAAAAAATATTTTTTCTTACCGAATTAAAATTTTACAAGCGATGCTACCTTGGGTAATGCGAGCAAATTATCGCAAATTGCTAGTGCCAGCTAATGATAGAGCTGCCAAAATGCCGCTGTTTCAGGGTGATCCAATTGATTTAAATAAAATTACGGATCTGGCGGAGATTAAGCAATTCCGCAAATTATTGCAAGATGATCAAGCAAAGATTGAGTATGTGGTAGAAAATCGAGCCAAGAAGAAAAAAGAAAATCAATATGAACTAGCATTAAAAAAAGAGGAATATCCCAAAATTTACAATACTTTACGTCAAAATGCGGTAAAGCAAAAAAAGTTATTGATGGATATCATTGATAATGCAGCGGACTATCCCAAAAGTCAAAGCCAGCTAGAAAAACAGCTTGGATTGACGGCGGCGAGTTTGAATTCTGCGATTACCAAAGGTTGGTTGAATAAAAAAAGTGTTGAGGTTTATCGCGATCCGTTATCCGGATTTGATGACGGAGAACATAAAACAGCGGTTACCTTAAATGGTGAGCAGCAAGGTGCTTTGAACCAGATCACCCAAGCAATTGAACAGCGCCAGGCTGAGACTTTTTTGTTGGAAGGGATTACTGGTAGCGGGAAGACTGAAGTGTATTTACACGCTATTAGCAAGGCTCTTAAACAGGGGCGAAATGCATTAATGCTGGTGCCAGAAATTTCCTTGACGCCGCAAATGGTTCGTCAGGTTAAGGCACGTTTTGGTCAAGAGGTAGCCGTTTTACATAGTGCCCTATCTGAGGGAGAAAAATATGATGAGTGGCGCCGAATTCGTCGTGGCGAGACTAAGGTGGTCGTTGGCGCTCGGAGTGCAGTTTTTGCTCCACTAGATAATATTGGTTTAATCGTGATCGATGAGGAACATGAGTCTTCATATAAGCAAGAAACCGATCCACGTTATAATGCACGTGATGTGGCTATTTGGCGTAGTAAATTTCATAATTGTCCGTTGGTTTTAGGAAGTGCAACACCATCGTTGAGTAGCCGTGCACGCGCCCAAAAAAATGTCTATCATCTTTTACGGTTAACTGAAAGGGCTAATCAAAAGAAATTGCCTAAAGTTAATTTGATTGATCTAAAGCACGTGCAGTTTGCTGGTGGTCAATTTGATTTATCTGTTGAGCTAGTAGATGCAATAAAAAAGCGTTTGGCAAAAAAAGAGCAGGTTATTTTAATGCTCAATCGACGTGGTTTTGCTAATTTTATGCTTTGCCGTGAATGTGGTTTTGTATTAAAATGTCCTAACTGTGATGTTTCTTTAAATTTGCATAAGGATACTAACAGTATGCAATGTCACTATTGTGGTCATACTGAGCCAGTGCCCACACGTTGTCCTAATTGCCAAAGCTCGCAAATTCGTTTTTTAGGTGCAGGTACACAGAAGGTACAAGAAGAATTAGAAGAGCTTCTGCCTGGTGCACGAATCTTGCGGATGGACGTTGATACAACTAGAAGAAAGGGTAGCTATAAGAAAATTCTAGATGCCTTTGGTGCTCATGAAGCTGATATTTTGTTAGGTACGCAAATGATTGCTAAAGGATTAGATTTCCCTAATGTAACTTTAGTTGGAGTAATCAATGCCGATACAGGATTATGGCTTTCTGACTATAATGCTTCTGAAAAGACTTTTGAATTATTAACTCAAGTAGCTGGCCGTGCAGGTCGTGCTGATAAGGAAGGAGAAGTCTTAATTCAAACTTATAATCCAGAGCATTATGCTATTCAACTAGCTCAAACTCAGGACTACGAACGATTTTATGGCTATGAGATGAATATGCGGCATGCTGGTAACTATCCACCATATTTTTATACCGTGCTGATTTCCATTGCTGCTAAAAAAGAACAGAATGCAGCTCGTGAGGCTTTTAGGATTAAGAGGTATTTGAATGAGCACTTGCATGAGCCAACGATTATTTTGGGACCAACGCCAAGTGCAATTTCTCGTGTAAAAAATCAATATTATTATCAAATACTGGTAAAATATAAAAAAGAACCAAATTTAAATGAATTATTACACCATGTTCAAGATTCTGCACAGGAAGCTAAGAAATATGGTTTAAGTATTTTTATTGATAATGAACCAGAGAGAATTATGTAAGGGGATGCTTTAATGACATCAATAATATTTATGGGAACACCGGAATTTTCAGTTCCAGTACTTGAAGGGTTAATTGATGAAGGCTATGAGATTAAAGCCGTGGTCACTCAACCTGATAAAAAGGTAGGACGTAAGCAGAAAATTACTAAGTCACCAGCCAAGATCGCAGCAGAAAAGCATGATTTGCCAATCTTTCAACCGGTTAAGTTGTCTGGATCAGACGAAATGCAGAAATTAATTGATATGCATGCAGATTTGATTGTAACTGCAGCATATGGGCAATTTTTACCAACTAAGTTTTTGAATTCGGTTAAAATTGCGGCAGTTAATGTTCACGGCTCACTTTTACCTAAATACCGTGGCGGTGCACCAATTCAATATTCACTAATTAACGGTGATAAAGAAACTGGAATTACCATTATGGAAATGGTTAAGAAGATGGATGCTGGTGATATTTATGCTCAAGAAGCAATTAAGATTGAGCCTGATGATAACGCTGGCACTTTATTTAGTAAATTATCAATTGTTGGGCGGGACTTATTGCTTAAGACTTTACCAGCAATTATTGATGGCTCAATTAAAAAGGTTCCACAGGATCCAGAAAAGGTCGTCTTTTCACCTAACATCACTAAAGAACAAGAAAAACTTAATGTTGATATGACAGCAGAAGAGGCCAACGATATGATTCGTGCTTTGAATCCAGATCCTGGTGCTTATTTGATGATTGAAGGCAAACGTTTCAAGATCTGGAAGGCAGAAGTTGCATCTGATTCATCAAGTTTAAATGCCGGCTCTGTTGTTGCTAACAAAGGACGTTTTGCCATTAGTTTTGCTGATAATTCAGTACTTAACTTACTTGAAGTTCAACCAAGTGGCAAAAAGAGAATGGACATCAAGAGCTTTTTAAATGGTCAAGGTAGTAAGTTTGTCCCAGGTGAAGAAATTGTCGATCGATAAGAGTGCACGTGCAGTCAGCTTAGAGACATTGATCAAGGTCTTAGATCAAGGCTCCTATTCTAATATTAGTTTGAATAACAGCTTAAAGCACTCTAACTTGTCAATTGCAGACCAAAATTTAGCTACTAATATTGTTTATGGCACGATTCAGTATCGATTGTTTTTAGAATATCAGTTAAAAGGCTTAGTTAGGACAAAACTGACCGAAAAATATATTAAGCCATTATTGTTAATGTCACTTTACCAGTTGATTTTTTTGGATAAAGTGCCTGATCGTGCTGTACTTGATGAGGCTAATAAACTTGCTAAGCAATATGGCAAGCGACATTCAGCTGGCTTTCGGTTGGTAAATGGGATTTTGCGTTCGTTTACTAGGCGCGGGGTGATTTTACCAGCTGAAAATAATCCAGTTAAATATTTAAGTGTCAAAGAAAGCGTACCTGAATGGTTAGTTCAATATTTAATTGATAACTGGGGCCTAGACAAAGCAAAATCAGTTTTAAACAGTATTAATGAGCCAGCTAAAAACAGTGTACGTATTTCAAAGTTGGCAGATAAAGAGCAAGTTTTTGCCCAGTTAGAGCGGGATAACTATCAACCACAATGGTCTAAGTTATCAAGCGATGATGTGATTTTGAGTCACGGTGGCATTAGCGAAAGTGATTTGTTTGAAGAAGGCAAGTTAACAATTCAAGATGAGGCTGCCAGTTTAGTTGTAGAGGCTTTTGACTTTGAACAAGATGAGCATGTGCTTGATGCTTGTTCTGCTCCCGGTGGGAAAACCGTGCAAATTGCCGAAAGCATTGTTAATGGTGATGTGACTGCCTTAGATATTCATGATAAAAAATTACGTTTAGTACGAGATAATGCCCAGAGAATGCACGTTGCAAATAAGGTAAAGACTAAGGCATGTGATGCACGTAAGGCTACAGAGATTTTTGCAGCAGGTGAATTTACCAAAATTTTAGTCGATGCCCCTTGTTCTGGGCTTGGATTATTGCGTCGTAAGCCTGAAATTCGCTATACTAAGAGACAACAGGACTTACAAAATTTACAAAAAATTCAATTGGCAATCTTAACTGCAGTAAGTTCACTCTTAAAAAAGAATGGCGAGTTGGTTTATTCAACTTGCTCAATTTCAATGGAAGAAAATGAAGAGGTAGTTAAGAAGTTTTTGCAAGCACATCCTGACTTTGAACTAGTTCCATTTAAGTTAACTAAACTTGAATCAAAGACAGGGATGTTGAAAATAATGCCTGATCTAGATGACAATGATGGATTTTTCATTGCTAAATTTAAGTTACGAGGTTAGATTTTTGATTGAAACAGCATACGCTTCGAGTATTGGTAAGGTACGGAAAAGCAATCAAGATTTTGTAAAAGTTTTTAAAAATCAAAAGGGAATTGTCTTAGCAATTGTCTGTGATGGTATGGGCGGCCATCAAGGTGGTGACGTTGCTTCAACAATGGCAGTCACCCATTTAGGACATAATTTTAGTATGACTGACTTTGCAGATGCTAATCTTGCTCATAAATGGCTTGATGTGCAATTAAATTCTGAAAATGAAACAATTTTAAAGACTGCTGATAAGTTTCCTGACTTAAATGGAATGGGGACAACGATTGTATTGGCGTTTGCATTTGATAAAAATGCCTTAATTGCTCATTTAGGTGATTCTCGGGCTTATAGTTATTCTGAAGGTAAATTTGTCCAATTAACTGAAGATCATTCTTTGGTTAACGAATTAGTTAAGATGGGTCAGATTACTAAAGAACAAGCTAAACACCATCCCCAGAAAAATATTATTACGCAAGCATTAGGCGTCTCAAGTACGATTGATCCTGAATTTGATGAGATCAAGATGGGGGGAAACGACATTATTTTGCTCTGTACTGATGGCCTAACCAATTCACTTAGCGATCCACAAATCCAACAAATTTTGGCAACTAAGGAGCTTAGCTTAAGAGAACGTTGTAATAAATTGATTAGTGAGGCCAATCGATTAGGTGGTGGTGATAATATTACTGTCTGCCTAATTTGGAACAAGGAGGACGAGAGCAGTGATCGATAAAGGTTATCTGCTTGGGGAACGTTACCGCATCATCGATACCTTAGGTGAAGGCGGAA
This sequence comes from Lactobacillus sp. UMNPBX16, assembly GCF_002553775.1. Taxonomy (NCBI): domain Bacteria; kingdom Bacillati; phylum Bacillota; class Bacilli; order Lactobacillales; family Lactobacillaceae; genus Lactobacillus; species Lactobacillus sp. UMNPBX16. Next base: position 53,361 of record NZ_PCYU01000030.1, on the reverse strand, counting down.
TGGCCAATGTCTATCTAGCGGAAGATATTATCCTGCAACGTAAGGTGGCAGTTAAAATTTTACGCCTTGATTTGCAGAATGAACCGCAAACCCAAGCTCGTTTTCAAAGAGAGGCATTAGCTACAAGTGAATTAAGTCATCCTAATATTGTTTCTGTACTTGATGTAGGTACCGATCATGGTTTGCCATACATGGTAATGGAGTATGTTGATGGTCCTAATCTAAAAGAATATATTCAAAAAAATTCACCTTTGGATTTAAATGAAATTATTCGAATTATGGATCAGATATTGAGTGCAGTTGCATTAGCTCATAAGCACAATGTTATTCATCGTGATCTAAAACCACAGAATATTTTGATGGATAAGCGCGGCAATATTAAAATAGCTGATTTCGGAATTGCCGTTGCTTTGAATCAAAGCTCGATTACACAAACTAATTCAGTAATGGGTTCAGTTCATTATATGTCTCCTGAGCAAACGCGTGGCGGAATGGTTACTAAACAATCTGACATCTATTCCTTGGGAATAATTTTATATGAATTGATCACAGGAACTGTTCCGTTTAACGGTGATACACCAGTGGCAATTGCACTGAAGCATGCGCAAGAACCAATTCCTTCAATTCGCAAGAAAGATTCAAGTGTACCACAAGCGCTGGAAAATGTTGTTTTAAAGGCAACCGCGAAAGATCCACGAGATAGATATGCTACAGCTCAGGAAATGAAAGCAGATTTGGATAGTAGCTTGGATCCTGAACGGGCAGATGAACCGGTTTTTGTACCATATCATGGTAATAACGATGATAAAACAATTGTATTGCCTGGATTTAAGCCACAAAAGGAAGAAAAAGAAGTGGTGGGGCCAGCAAAAACCGAATCAGTAGAATCAAGCAAGCCAGTAAAGAAAAAGACTTTTTTACAGAATGTCAAAAGTCACAAATGGTGGTGGCTGATCTCAATTATTGCCGCGGGTTTAATCATTTTTATGATGATTTTCGCTTTAAGTGGTACTGGAAATAAACGACAGGATGTTAATATTCCTGATGTAACTAATATTGCAGAAAAAGCAGCTGAGAGTAAACTTGAAGCAGCAGGCTTACAGGTTGGAAAAATTATTAGGCGACAATCAGATGATATAAAAAAAGGCCGGGTTATTGCGACAAAACCAACTGCAGGCAATAGTCTAGAGCGGGGAAAGAGCGTTGATTTAATTGTTTCCAGCGGTTCTAGCATGGTTAAAGTTCCTGATATGGTTGGGAAGAACTATGCCGAAGCGGCAGAAAAATTAGAAAATATGGGCTTTGATGTAGTTAGAGAGGACCAATATTCTAATAAAGTTGACGAAAATCAAGTTATTTCTCAAAGCATTGCTGCAGGTGTAGAGGTTAAGCCGACCCAGACTACAATTACGTTGATAGTTTCACGTGGCAAGCAGGCTAGATCACATTCAAATATGGTTACCTTGAAAGACTTAAGTAATTATTCTTTGAAGAGTGCTCAAGACTATGCCAAAGAACATGGCCTGACTTTACAAATCAATCAAGAATATTCTGATGATGTTGAGAAGGGCTTAGTAATTTCGATGGAGCCAGGTCCGGGTACTAAGGTTGAGCGTGGTTCAACTGTTACCATCAAGGTCTCGAAAGGTCCAAAGGAAGACAAGGAAACTACTGTAACTAAGACCTTTACCGTTGACTATGTTGGTGATGATCTTTCTAAGAGTGAGAAGCCTGATAATGATAAAGGAAGCAATAACTCTGAGTCAGAATCCGTTAATGGCAAGGGTGATCATGTCCAGATCTATATTAAGGATGATGATCATTCCTTGAACAATATTTATCGTGACTTGTATATTAAGCATGATATGAGTTTCTCGATTCCATTTAACATTAGAGAAGGTAGTGGACAATTAAAGGTTGTTCGCAATGGCGATACAGTTTTGAATGAAAAGGTGACTAAATAAATGAAACTAGCGCAAGGAACCGTCGTTGGTTTGATTGCTGGTTATTATGATGTAGAAACCGCTGCGGGTATCGTGAGAACGCGTGCTCGCGGCGTTTTTCGTCAAAAAAAGCAAAAACCGGCAGTTGGCGATCATGTGGAAATTCAGATAGATGATAAAGGAATGAGCTATCTGGTGAAAATTTTGCCGCGGATTAATCGAATTGGGCGACCAGCAGTTGCTAATGTAAGTCATGTTTTGTTAGTAATTTCTGCAGTAGAACCGGATTTTTCTGTAGAGCTGTTAGATCGTTTTTTGACTTTCTTTTCTTGGCAAAAAGTTGGTGTAACAATTTACTTGTCTAAAGCAGATTTGCTATCAGAAGCAAAGTTAAACACAATCAAGCAAGCTTTAGCATATTATCAAAAAATAGGTTATCCTGTTTTCACCGATTATCATGAAATGCAAATTCAGATTCCTAAAATGATCGAAAAAAATCAAATTTGGACTTTAGCAGGACAGTCAGGTGCTGGTAAGTCAACTTTGCTTAACCATTTAAAAAAAGATGCTAATCAAGCGACTGGTGCGATCTCAACTAGCTTGAATCGTGGGAAACATACTACTAGAAAGGTCGAACTTTTTAAGTTAGGCGCGGGCTTTTTAGCAGATACGCCAGGTTTTTCGTCAATTGATTTGACACCAATCAAGTTGAATGAGTTATGTAATTACTTTGTTGAGTTTAAAAAGGCAAGTATTCACTGTAAGTTCCGCGGATGTCAGCATTTGCAGGAGCCAGGCTGTGAAGTAAAGAAGTTACTTGAAGCCGGAGAAATTCTGGCAAGTAGATATGAAGATTATTTGGCTATGCGGACTGAGATTAGTGAAGGTCGCATACCGGAATATTTAAAATAGAGGTAATAGCTGATGATGATTGCACCCTCAATTTTGAACGCAAATAATATTGATCTTAAAAATGATATTGAAAATGCAGTCCAGGCCGGAATTAGCCGTTTTCATATTGATATTATGGATGGACATTTTGTGCCTAATTTATCTTTTGGACCGCAACTAATCAAAGATTTCAAGCGTGAATTTCCGATGACAGATGCTGAAATTCACTTAATGAGTGATGCCCCAGATAAGTTGGTATCAGCTTTTGTTAGTGCAGGAGCAGATTTGGTCGAACTACACTATGAAGCAATGGACAAGCCTAAGTTATATTATTGGTTCGATTATTTAGCTTCTAATGGCGTTGATGCTGCTTTGGCAATTAGTCCAGATACACCAGTTGAAGTGGTTGAACCGTATTTGCCATTACTGAAACAAGTATTAGTAATGACGGTCAAGCCGGGATTTGGTGGACAGAGTTTTCTTCCTGAATCAGTTAGTCGAATTAAGTCAGTTAGAGAGATTGTCGGCTCTGATTTTGATATTGAGGTCGACGGCGGTATTAATGATCAGACTATTAAATTAGCTGAAAATGCTGGCGCTAATATATTTGTTGTTGGTTCATACTTGTATGAAAATGGTGATGTTGGCAGTCAAGTACATAAATTAGAAAAGATTATTAAGTAATGAAAGCATATGCATTGTTGGGCGGTCCAACTGAATTGTGGCCTGAAGATATTGAAGAAAAGCTGGCTCAAGCTGATTTAGTTATTGGGGTTGATCGTGGTGCCTTGTTTTTAGAAGAACTGGGAATAATCCCTGATGTGGCAGTAGGTGACTTTGATTCTTTACACGAAAATGACTTAAGCCAAATAGAAAGTAATGTTCAAGACATTCGTTATTCTAATCCTGTCAAGGATTGGACTGATTCTGAGCTAATGTTGCAGATTGCTTTTGAAGATTATCATGTGGATGAATTAGTGATTTTTGGTGCTACAGGTGGAAGATTGGATCATTTTTTGATCAATCTATTAGTGTTGCTAAATCCTGAAATGAGATTATATGCGAAAAAAGTAACGTTGATTGACCAACAAAATCTAATTTGCTTTTTTAATGCAGGCACGCATGTTGTTGAAAAAAGAAAAAATTACTCTTATATTGGTTTTGTAGCTTTAACAGCAATCGAAGATTTTAATATTATTGGTGCAAGATATGAGTTGAAGCACTATTCTGGAAACTATCCTCGTGTTTTTTCATCAAATGAATTTTTGCCTAATAGTAATGAATTCAGGATTAGCTTGCAAAATGGTATGATTGCAGCAATTTATTCTAAAGATATTAATCGTTTTCATGATTTATAGGTTAAAATAGAACTATAGAAAAGAAACAAGGGAATTCAAATGAAATATATTGACTTTGAAAAAGATATTGCTGGTTTCGAAAACGGTCGCTACGAAGCAAGACTTGACCGTGCAAAATAAAATGTAGAAGACTACATGCATAAGAACCACGTTCACATTTTTGATAAAAAGAAGAAGGAAGTAGCTACTATCCAATGGCTTAGTTAGAAATGTAACTTATCAAGATTTGGGCTTGCCAACTAAGTTGGGTGAAATGATTACTGAGTATGCATACACGCCAATTGATGAAAGAATGGCCGACGAAATTCCTGATGACGATAAGCATCACAATATTATGAAGTAAAGTAAAACGGTAAGAAGACAAAATAAAATGGTCTTCTTACCGTTTTTTATATAAATCATTAAAATAAGTAAAAAAATAAGCTTGCAAGATCAGTGATCTAACAAGCTCTTGGTCTATTAGGCACGAGTAACTTTACCAGACTTTAAAGCCTTGGTTGAAACCCATACGCGCTTTGGCTTACCGTCAACAAGAATGCGAACTTTTTGAAGGTTTGGCTTCCAAGCACGACGAGTTGAGTTCAATGAGTGTGAACGTTTGTTACCGAATGTAGTCTTCTTACCTGTTACGTAATCTTTTGCCATTTGCTAAACCTCCTTTATTTGTGATGTCATACTTAATTAGATTATCATATGTTTTCTCGCAATTCAATACTAAAAGGATTTTTTCAGGTGTATTTTAATTATTGATTATGTCGTTACTATGATAAAATAATAAACGTATATATAGATAATAAGACGGAGGACGAAACATGGCTGTTAAGATCAAGACAAAAGATGGTTTGATTGATATTTCAAACGGTGTAATCGCAACTGTTGTTGGTGGCGCAGCTACGTCTAACTATGGCGTTGTAGGTATGGCATCAAAGAATGCCATTCGCGATGGATTTGACGGGATTCTTAATCGTGCCAATTATAAGCGCGGTGTTGTTGTCAAGTCAGAAGATAACGAAATTACGGTTGATGTGTACATTATTGTTGGTTATGGTTTGAAGATTTCTGAAGTAAGTAAGAATGTTCAAGATAGTGTTAAGTTCAATTTGAAGAATCAATTAGGAATAGACACTAAGGCCGTTAATGTCATTGTACAAAGCGTTAAGGTACTTGACGAATAACACAAGCGGAGGTTTTAAATAGTGGTTTTAAATGAGATAGATAGTAAGCAATTTAGAGATATGGTACGTGTTGCCACTCATCGAATTGGTAAAAATGCGGAGTTTGTTAACTCTTTGAATGTTTTCCCAGTTCCTGATGGTGATACTGGTACTAATATGAACTTAACCATTGAAAGTGGTGCTAAGGCTGTTTCAGAAAATCCAAGTACTAGTGTTAGTGATTTAACTGAAAGCTTGGCTAAAGGTATGCTAATGGGTGCCCGTGGTAACAGTGGGGTTATCACTTCACAATTATTCCGTGGCTTTTACAAGGCTACCCAAGGGATGAAGACCTTAACTGCACAGGAATTAGCAAATGCTTTTTCAAATGGTGTTGCTACTGCTTATAAGGCTGTAATGAAGCCAGTTGAAGGTACTATTCTTACTGTAGCTCGTGTTGCTGCACAAGCCGGTGCTACTAAAGCCAATGACACCGACGATGTAACTGAAGTAATGAAAGCTGTAGTTGAAGGTGCTAAGAAGGCTCTTAAGTCAACTCCAGATTTATTGCCTGTTTTGAAGCAAGTTGGTGTAGTTGACTCAGGTGGTCAAGGCCTTTTGTTTATCTATGAAGGCTTTTTGGAAGGCTTAATGGGTGAAAACTTTGCAGATCAATATCAACCTGACGAAAATGAAATGGATGAAATGATCAATGCAATGCACCACCAATCTTCAGTTCAAAGCCAATTGGCTACTCAAGATATTAAAAATGGCTACTGTACTGAAATCATGGTTGATCTTGATGCCGATGTGCCAAATAAAAAGAAGTTTGATTTGGAAGAATTTAGAAAGCACTTGTCTGGCTTGGGCGATTCATTATTAGCTGTTTCTGATGGTGAAATTGCTAAGGTTCACGTTCATACTGAACACCCTGGTGATGTTTTCCAATACGGTAGTCAGTTTGGTCAATTAGGCAAGATCAAGATTGATAACATGAGAATCCAACACGAAAGCATCGTTGACCAAGATGAAGAACAACAAGAAGCAGTTGATTTTGCAGTGATCGCAGTTGCTTCAGGTAACGGTATTCGTAAGTTGTTTGAAAGTGAAGGGGTAAATCGTATTATCTCGGGTGGGCAAACGATGAACCCATCAACTCAAGACTTTATTGATGCAATCAAGAAGTCTGGTGCGAAGAAAGCTATTGTCTTGCCAAACAACGGTAATATTGTTATGGCTGCTAAGCAGGCTGCTGAAGTTAGTGATATTCCGGTTGGTATTGTACCAACTAAGACTATTTCTCAGGGTTTAACCGCAATGCTTTCATTCAATCCAGATGCATCTGTTGATGATAATGTGGAAGCTATGACAGAGGACTTAGATACGGTTGTTTCAGGTGAAGTTACTCAAGCTACCCGTGATACTGAAATCGATGAAGTAGAAATTCATAAGAATGACTACTTGGGAATTGTTGATGGCAAGATTAAGGTTGACAATGCTGATTTAATTAAGACTACTGTTGATATGATTGAAAAGATGCTGGATGAAGATTCAGAAATTATCACAATTATGTTTGGCCGTGATGCTAGTGAAGAGCAAGCACAAGAAGTAGTTGAACAACTTGAAGCCAAACATGATGATCTTGAATTTGAAATTCATGATGGTGGTCAACCTGTATATCACTTCTTAGTATCGGTTGAATAACAATGATTGATAATGCATTATTTGCTCCTGTCACAGACTTAAAGGGTGTAGGGACAAAGACTGCAGCTGCACTAGGAAGCTTAGGCATTTATAGTATTTATGACCTGCTCTTTTACTTTCCTTTTCGTTATGACGAATTACAAACGTTGCCGCTTGATCAAATCATGGATGGTCAAAAAGTAATGCTGAAGGGAATAGTAGCTACTGAAGCATTTGTTAGTCGGTTTGGCTATAAGAAATCTCGCTTAAGTTTCAAGATGAGAATTGACCATGATGTGATCATGGTCAATTTTTTTAATCAGCCGTGGTTAAAAAATAAAATTGAGATCGGACAAGAAGTAGCTATTTATGGTAAATACAATGTTGCCCGGCAAAGTTTGTCAGCCTTTAAATTTGTAGCAGCAAAAGAAAACGATAGTGGTATGGCGCCAATCTATCCGGTTAATAGACATGTTAAACAAAAGAAACTAGTTGATCTAATTAATTTAGCCATTGATGATTTTATTGATCAAGTACAGGACATTGTCCCAGAAAAGCTACGACAAGAATATCGTTTATTCAATGATCAAATGATTATTGAAAAGATGCATCACCCCAAGAATAGTCATGAGGCTGAACTAGCTAAGAGAAGTGCAATTTTTCGTGAGTTTTTTATTTTTGAATTACAATTAGCTTTATTGACCCGTAATGATGGTAAACAAATGGGTTATGCAAAGAAATACGATCTGACAGAAATTGCTCAATTAACTAAATCTCTGCCATTTGAATTATCAGATGATCAAAAGCATGTGGTTAATGAAATCTTTGCTGATATGCATTCTGATGGTCAAATGCGGCGACTTTTGCAGGGTGATGTTGGTTCTGGAAAAACTGTTGTAGCCGTTTATGCGATTTTTGCAGCCATTACAGCTGGCTATCAGGCGGCTTTGATGGTGCCAACAGAAATTCTGGCAACTCAGCATTTCAAAAAAATCGATGAATTGTTGCGTCCTTTAGGTGTGCGAGTAGCTCTTTTAACAGGCAATACAAAAACACTGGAGCGGCGTGAGATCTACCGTGAATTAACTGATGGCACGATTAATGTGGTAATTGGCACTCATGCTTTAATTCAAGATAGTGTCACCTTTAAAAAATTAGGTCTAGTCATTATTGATGAGCAGCACCGCTTTGGTGTAGGTCAAAGGCAAGCTTTGATTAATAAAGGCGATCAACCGGATATTTTGGCAATGACTGCTACGCCAATCCCGCGGACGCTGGCTTTGACAGTTTATGGTGATATGACAGTCTCTGAAATACATCATTTACCAGCCGGAAGAAAGCCAATTATTTCCACATGGAAAACAAGTAGTCAAATGAAGGAAGTCTATCGACAAATGCAAGAGCAGCTAAATCAAGGCTTTCAGATTTACGCTGTGACACCATTGATTACCGAGTCAGAGACGTTAGACTTAAAAAATGCAGAAGAATTGCATGAAAAATTAAGCCATGATTTTCCTAATCACAAAGTAGTCCTGCTTCATGGTCAAATGCCAGGTGCGCAAAAAGATGAGATTATGACTGCATTTGCAGCTGGTGAGATCGATATTTTAGTAACTACCAGTGTGATTGAAGTTGGAGTTGATGTGGCTAATGCCAATATGATGGTGATTTATAATGCTGATCGTTTTGGCTTAAGTCAATTGCACCAACTGCGTGGTCGAATTGGTCGAGGACAAACACAAAGTTATTGTGTCTTTCTAGCTGATCCTAAGACCGATTCAGGTAAAGCAAGAATGAAAATTATTGCGTCGACCAATGACGGCTTCAAATTAGCTGAAGAAGATTTAAAGATGCGCGGTGAAGGTGATTTGTTTGGTAAGGCTCAGTCAGGATTGCCAGAATTTCGTGTGGGTGATGTAGTAAATAACTACAATACATTGGTCGTTGCGCAAAAAGAAGCACGAGCTTTGGTTGCGGCTGATCCTGATTTATCAGATCCAGGACATAAGGCACTTAAGCAAGTGCTAGAATATAAGCAATTAGAGCAAAACAGAATTTAGAAAAGATTGTGGTGAATATATGAGAACAATTGCAATTGATGCGATGGGTGGCGAAAATGCCCCAGATGCAATCGTTAAGGCGGTTTTACAAGCTAAAACTGGAATGCCTGAGACTAAATTTTTATTATTTGGTGATAAAGAATCATTAAGAAAACTAATCCCTGAAGATCAAATTAATGATCAATTAGGAGTTGTACCTACAACTGAAGTTATTGCTGATGAAGATGAACCAGTTAAGGCAATCAGAAAAAAGAAAGACTCTTCAATGGTTGTGGCAGCTAACTTCGTTAAGGAAGGAAAAGCTGATGCGTTGCTTTCCTTAGGCAATACTGGTGCATTGCTTGCTTGTGGAATTTTTATTATTGGTCGAATCAAGGGGATTGTTCGTCCAGGTTTGATGCCTACTTTACCTGTTCAAAATAGTGACGATGGCTTCAATATGGTTGATGTTGGTGCTAATGCTAAGAGTAAGCCAGAATATCTTTTACAATGGGCCGAAATGGCTTCGTACTATGCTGAGAAGATTCGCGGCATTAAAAATCCGCGAGTAATGCTCTTAAATAATGGAGCTGAAAGCGACAAGGGTGATGATGTTCACCAAAAGGCCTATGAATTGCTTAAAGAAAGTAATTTGAATTTCTTAGGTAATATTGAAGGTAATGAATTGCTATTAGGCAAGGCAGATGTGGTAGTAACCGATGGCTTTACCGGAAACGCTGTACTTAAGAACATTGAAGGAACCTCTAGCGTCTTGCTTCATTTATTAAAAGATAGTTTATTAAATGGCGGTGTAATGACCAAGTTAGGTGCCTTAATGGTGAAGGGCTCGTTATCAAGCTTAAAATCTAAATTTGATACGGCTAAATATGGCGGTGCAGTTTTACTAGGCGTTAATGCACCGGTAGTTAAAACCCACGGTAGATCAAATGAACGTCCAATTTATTTCACTCTTAAGCAAGTAGATAAAATGATTAAAGAAAAACTTGTTGCAGATTTTAGAGACGAATTCGCTGAAAAATAGTACAATGTTTTATTAAAAAGGAGAAGTTTTATGTCAGAAGAAGAAATTTTTAATAAAATCAAAGACATGATCGCTGATAATTTTGATGTTGATAAGGATAAGATCACTGAAGACACTAATTTTATGGACGATTTAGATGCTGATTCAATTGATTTGGTTGAATTTATTTTGCAATTGGAAGATGAATTTGGCGCAGAAATTCCTGATGATGAAGCTGAAAAAATTAAAACAATTGGTGATGCTGTTTCATATATTAAGGCTCATCAAGGATAATTTTCTAAAAAAGGCCGTGTCGTGATTTGCATACGACCGGCTTTGCGTTTATAATTAGAAAATAAATAGAAAAGATTAAATGCTTTTAATAAAAAAGCTCGAGATGGAGGAATGACCTTTGGAGAAGCAGAGTGATCTTTTATTAGATATTCAACACCTGCATACGGCATACCGTTTGCAAGGGAAATTCTATGATGCGGCAGACGATGTTAATCTGACTCTGAAGCGCGACGAGATTTTAGCCATCGTTGGTGAATCTGGTTGTGGTAAGAGTACAATTGCCTCAAGTATCATTGGATTGTACGACCATAAAAATACTAAAGTAACAGGGGACATTCTTTACAATGAATTAAACCTAGTTGGCTTGAATGAATCACTTTTCAATAAGATTCGTGGGGACAAGATCGGAATGATCTTCCAGGACCCGTTAGCCAGCTTGAACCCATTGATGCGTGTTGGTGACCAAGTTGCTGAAACTCTTTATTACCACACTGATATGGACGAAAAGGCACGTCACGCACGTGTCATTGAATTGTTTAATCAAGTAGGAATGCCAAAGCCTGAAGAAATGTACGAAATGTACCCACATGAGTTGTCTGGTGGGCTTCGTCAGCGTGTTGTAATTGCGATGGCGATTGCATGTAAGCCTGAAGTTATTATTGCCGATGAACCAACAACAGCTTTGGATGTTACTATTCAAGCTCAAATTTTGGATTTGCTTGAAGATATTCAAAAACAATCTCACTCAGGGATTATTTTGATCACTCACGACTTAGGTGTTGTAGCAGAAACTGCTGATGAAGTTGCAGTCATGTATGCTGGTCAAATTGTTGAAAAATCTGATGTAAAGACAATTTTTGAAAACCCACTTCATCCATATACTCGATCATTACTTAACTCAATGCCTCAATCAGACGATACGGATGAAGATCTTCATGTAATTCACGGTACTGTGCCATCTTTGAAGAATATGCCACGTACTGGTGATAGATTTGCTGCAAGAATTCCTTGGATTCCTGCTAGCGCACATGAAGAAGAACCTAAGGTGCATGAAGTTGCGCCAGGTCACTGGGTAAGATGTACTTGCTGGAAGTCATTCCACTTTGAGGATGAAAAGACAGCAAGTGGGGAGTAGTTTATGGCAAAAGAAATTATTCAAATCAAAGATTTAAAGGTCTATTACCCAATTCGCTCTGGATTTTGGAACAGAATTACTGATTATGTCCGTGCCGTTGATGGGATTAATTTCTCAATTGGTGAAGGTGAAACTTACGGTTTAATCGGTGAATCTGGTTCTGGTAAATCTACTACCGGTAAGGCGATTGTTGGGGTTGAAAAAGTTACAAGTGGTCAAATCATGTATAAGGGTTTGGACGTAACTAAGGCAAGCAACCGTAAGAAGCTTGATTATAATAAAGATGTTCAAATGATCTTCCAGGATTCAATGTCAAGTTTGAACCCAAGAAAGAGAATTGAAGATATCATTGCAGAGCCAATTAGAAATTTTGAAAACTTAACGACTGATCAAGAACGTGATCGTGTACAAGAATTGCTAGATATTGTAGGGATGCCTAGTGATGCAATCTACAAGTACCCACACGAATTTTCAGGTGGTCAGCGTCAGAGAATTGGTGTTGCACGTGCGGTTGCTACTAATCCCAAGTTGATTGTAGCTGATGAACCAACTTCTGCTTTGGACTTGTCAGTTCAAGCACAGGTTTTGAACTTCATGAAGCACATTCAACAACAATATAACATTGCTTACTTGTTCATTTCTCACGACTTGGGTGTCGTTAAGCACATGTCAGAAAACTTGGCAATCATGCACCGTGGTCGTTTGGTTGAATTAGGTAGCCGTGAAGAAATTTACAAGCACCCAATTCATATCTATACTAAGCGTTTGCTTTCCGCTATTCCTCAAGTTGATGTTAAACATCGTGAAGAACACAAGAAACATCGCGAACAAGTTGAAAAGGAATTCCAAGAAAATCAAAGCAAGTGGTACGACAAGGATGGTCGTGTATATCCATTACAACAAGTAGCACCTAAGCACTGGGTAGCTTTGCCAAAAGATATGGCCCACGAAGCTAAACTTGAAGAATTAGAAGAAAAGGAGAGTGATTAAGCATGTGGAAAACGATTTTACGGCGTTTGTTAATCATGATCCCTCAATTGATTATCTTGAGTTTGCTGGTCTTCCTTTTGGCTAAAATGATGCCTGGTGACCCATTCAGTGGATCAATTAACCCTAACACCGACCCTAAACAAATTGAAGCCTTAAAACGGGCTGCAGGTCTGTTTGATCCATGGTACGTGCAATACTTTAGATGGGTGGGCAACTTGTTCCATGGTGATCTTGGTACAAGTTACATCCAGCACGTTCCTGTAACTTCATTGATTGCCGATCGTGCAAATAACACCTTCTGGTTATCACTTTTAACTACTATTTTGACTTATAGCATTGCTATCCCTCTTGGTATTACTTCAGGTCGTCACCAAGACGAATGGCAAGATACTAGTGTTAGAATTTTTAACTACATCACCTTGGCTACCCCAGGATTCGTATTCTACATCTTAGGTTTGTGGCTCTTCGGTTTCACCTTGGGCTGGTTCCCAATTTCTGGTTCTGTTTCAGCTAGTGCCTCTGGTTTCTGGGGCGTACTTGGCAGTAGAATCTATCACATGATTTTGCCAGCAATTCTGTATGCCTTGATTACTACTACTGGTACTGTTCAGTACTTAAGAACTGGGATTGTTGATAACAAGGTTGAAGACTACGTAAGAACCGCTCGTAGTAAGGGTGTGCCTGAAAATGTCGTCTTCAACAAGCACATTTTACGTAACTCATTATTGCCAATCGCTGCCTTCCTTGGTAACACTATTACCGGTTTGCTTAGTGGTTCAATGATCATTGAAAGTGTATTTAGTTACCCTGGTATGGGTAAGTTGTTCCTTGACTCAATTGGTCAACGTGACTACACTACTCTGACTGCTTTGATTTTGATCTTTGGTATCTTGACTCTAATTGGTAACTTATTGTCAGATATCATTATGAGTATCATTGACCCACGTATTAGAATTCAATAGGGAGGAGAGAAAAAATGGCTGATAAGAAAGAAAAAGCTACAAAGAAAGCTACTAAAGAAGACGCAAAGCAAAAGGCTACTCTCCCACCTTCTGGATTCAAGGTGGTTATGCACGAAATTGTGCGTTCAAAGTCTGCTTTAACAGCTTTGATTATCATTATTGTAATTTTACTGTTCACTTTTGGTGGTTCATTATTCTTAAACCGTGCTCAAGTAACTGAAATGAACATTGCCGATTCATATTATGGTTGGGGTGAAGCAGGCCACCTGTTAGGTACTGATGATGGTGGTCGTGACATTCTGAAGCTGCTCATCATGGGTGGACGTAACTCAATCATGATTGGTATTTCAGTTACTGTAATTACTGAAATTGTTGGTTTGGTAGTTGGTTTGGTTTCAGGTTACTTTGGTGGAGCAATTGACTCAGTTATCATGAGAATAGTTGACTTTATCCAGATTTTGCCACAAATGCCAATTATTATTGTTTTGACTACTGTTATTCCTAACTACAATGCCGTAACTTTGGTATTCTTGATTGCGATGTTTGGTTGGACGGTCACGGCACGTTACTTCCGTTCGTTCGTCCTGTCGCAGCGTGGTCGTGACTATGTTTTGGCATCTAAGACTTCAGGTTCATCTAACTTTAAGATTATGTTCCGTGAAGTTTTGCCAAACATTACTTCAATGATTATCATTGACGTTGTTTTGAGTATTGCTGGTAACATTGGTATTGAAACTAGTTTGTCATTCTTGAACTATGGTTTACCAAGTACTACGCCATCACTTGGTACTTTGATTGGATTTGCTAATGACCCAGTTAACGTTATTAACCGTCCATGGTTGTGGTTGCCTGCTACCATCTTACTTTTGGTAATTTCCTTAAGTATTAACTATGTTGGTCAAGCTCTGCAACGTGCTGGTGACGCAAGACAGCGTGAAAACTAATAAAGTATTAAGAAGATTAAAACAGCTCTATCGTTTGGTAGAGCTGTTTTTGCATATTTATAACTAAATTCTTATTGAAAGTAAATAAAATATAAATTAAAAATAATCTCATAAAACTATTGCATTTTTAATTTATGGTGGTATGATTTAATCATCAACTTGATTCAAATAACTATTGAAAATGAATTGTATCCTAGATGGGGAAAACAAAGTATGAAATTATCAAAAGTATTGGGTTCAGTAGGAGTCGTTTCTGCGGCAGCATTAGCGTTAGTTGCTTGTGGTAACAAGAGTGAAAGCAATAATGCTGGTGCTAAGGATGCACAAAAATTCCCAGCATCCACTCCTAAGAAAGCTACTAAACAAGGTGGTAGTGTATCAGTTGCTCTAGAAACTGATACTCCGTTTACTGGGATTTTCTCAGATGAATTAGCAACTTCTGCAATTGACTCAAGCGTTGCAGCTCCAGGTGAAGAATCATTATTTGACACCGATGATCATTACAGAATCAATGACAAAGGTGCCGCAACTATGAAGATTGACAAGAAAGCCAAAACTGTAACTATTACAGTGAAGAAGGGTGTTAAGTGGTCTGATGGTCAACAAGTAAATGCTAAGGATCTTGAATATCCATATGAAATCTTAGCTAACAAAAAGACAGCAGCTCAACGTTATGATTCTACTCTGGAAGAAATTAAAGGTATGAAAGAGTATCATGAGGGTAAGGCAAAAACTATTTCAGGGATTGAAATGCCAGATGGTGAAAAGGGTCGCACTATTGTAATTCATTATAAAGAATTAAAGCCTGGTATGTACTTCTCAGGTAATGGTTACTTCTGGGAATCAGCTGCTCCATATCATTATTTAAAGAACGTTCCATTTAATAAACTTCAATCAAGTGATCAAATCAGAAAGAAGCCATTATACTTTGGCCCATTTAAGCTTGATAAGCTTGTTCGTGGTCAATCAGTAACTTGGGTTCCTAACAAATACTACTGGAGAGGTAAACCAAAGTTGGATAAAATTACCATCTCTGTAGTAAACACTAACTCAGCTTCTCAAGCTATCAAGAGTCACAAGTTCGACATTGCTGGTGTAATTAATTCACAATGGGATCAAGTTAAGAATACTAAAGGTGTTAACTGGGTTGCTCAGGTTCCACTTGCATATAGTTATCTTGGCTTTAAAGTCGGTAAGTGGGATTCCAAGACTGGCAAGAATGTAATGGATAAGAATTCTAAGGTTGGTAACAAGAATTTAAGAAAAGCTATCGGCTATGCAATGAACTTAGATGCTGTTAACAAGCGTTATACTCATGGCTTAAGCTTTAGAATTAATACTTTGATTCCTTCAGGCTTTGGTAAGTATCACGACAGTAGTATTAAGGGCTTCAATTACAACTTAAAGAAAGCTAATGAATTGCTTGACAAGGCTGGCTATAAGAAGAAGGGTAAGTGGCGTGTACAACCAAATGGTAATCCATTAGTTCTTCACTACGCTTCAATGTCAGGCTCTCCAAACGCAGAAGCTATTACCCAAAACTACTTGCAACAATGGCATAAGATCGGTCTTAATGTTAAGTTAACTGGTGGCCGTTTGATGGAATTCAACTCATTCTATGACAAGGTGCAACACGACTCTAAAGATATTGACTTCTTCTCTGCAGGTTGGAGCTTAGCTTCTGAGCCATCACAAGCATCTATGTATGGTGAAACCTCACCAATGAACTATGAGCGTTTTGCAACTCCTGAAAACAACAAGTTGCTTGCAGAAATGGACTCTCAAAAAGCATTTGATACTAATTACCGTATTAAAGTCTTCCATGAATGGCAAAAGTACATGTATGATGAAGCATTTGTAATTCCAACTAATAATTCTTACAGTATTTCTGCAGTTAATAACAAACTTACTGGTTACTCAACCAAACCATCACAAAATAACAACGGTCACCAATTATGGTACCAAGTTGGTTACGCTAAGTAATTCATTAATCATTAGTAAAACTAAACTCCAAAATTCTAAACATAAACAAATTCCTTATATTAAATTCTAATAACTAACTAATAGAAAAGACAGGTATCTTAATCCGAATACCTGTCTTTTTCATGCTATTGTTATATTTTTATAAGAGTGATAAACTTAATAAGTCAACTTGCTTCAAGTAATGGAGGAATTTTACTAATGAAAAAGGCAAAACTTTTTGCTGGTATTACACTGTTATCAGGTGTAGCTCTTACCTTAGCTGCCTGTGGTAAGTCAGAATCTCATTCTGATGAATCAAAGACTGCTTCTAAGTTTAAGGAAGCTGTTCCTACTAAGGCTACTAAGAATGGCGGTACTGTTAAGGTTGCTGTTGAAGCTGATACCCCATTTACTGGTATCTTCAACGACGAACTTTCAACTTCAGCTACTGATACTGAAGTTATGCAATATGGTGCAGAATCACTTTTTGGTACTGATGATCACTATGTTTTCAATGATAAAGGTGCTGCAACAATTAAGGTTGACCAAAAAGCTAAGACCGTAACTGTTGAAATTAAGAAGGGTGTTAAGTGGTCAGATGGCAAGCAAGTAACTGCTAAGGACTATGAATACGCTTATGAAATTATTGCTAACAAAGACACTAAGTCACAACGTTACACTTCAAGTTTAGCTGATTTGGAAGGCTTGCAAGAATATCATGAAGGTAAGTCAAAGACTATCTCAGGCTTTGAAATGCCAGATGGCGAAAATGGTCGTAAAGCTGTTCTTCACTTTAAGACGATGAAGCCTGGTATGAACACTTCAGGTAATGGTTACATTTGGGAAGCTGCTGCTCCTTACCACTACTTGAAAGATGTTAAATTCAAGGACTTAATGTCAAGTGATAAGATTCGTAAGAAGCCATTGTTCTTTGGTGCTTACAAATTGCAAAAGGTTGTTCGTGGTCAATCAGTAACTTGGGTTCCTAACGAATACTACTACAAGGGTAAGCCAAAGCTTTCAAAGATTACTGCTACAGTAATTAACCCTAACTCAGTTGCTCAAAGTATTAAGTCAAGAAAATTTGACGTTACTCAAGTAATCAACTCACAATGGAAGAACATCAAGGATACTAAGGGCGTTAACTTTATCGCTAAAATTCCACTACAATACTCATACTTAGGCTTTAAGGTTGGTAAGTGGGATGCCAAGAAGGGCGAAAACGTAATGGACAAGAATTCTAAGATGAATAACAAGGCCTTACGTCAAGCTATTGGTTATGGTATGAACGTTAACCAAGTTTACAAGCGTTACTCATTTGGTTTATCATTCAGAGTTCCAACTTTGATTCCAAAACAATTTGGTGATTACTTTGACAAGGATATTAAGGGTTACACTTACAATATTAAGAAGGGTAATGAAATCTTGGACAAGGCTGGCTACAAGAAGAAGGGTACTTACCGTGTACAACCTAACGGCAAGCCTTTAACTATTCACCTTGCAGCCATGACCGGTAGCTCAACTGCCGAGCCAATCGTTCAAAACTATATCCAACAATGGAAGAAGATGGGCTTGAACGTTAAGTTAACTAGTGGTCGTTTAATCGAATTCAATTCATTCTACGACAAGGTTCAAAACGATGATCCATCAGTAGATATGTTTATTGGTGCATGGTCATTATCAAGTGAACCATCACCTAATGACTTGTATAGCGAAAAGGCTCCAATGAACTACTCACGTTTCGTAACTCCTGAAAACACCAAGTTACTTGACGAAATGGATTCACAGAAGGCCTTCAACCACAAGTACAGAGTTGAAAAATTCCATGAATGGCAAAAGTACATGTTTGATGAAGCTTACGTAATTCCTATAGCTAATAGTTACTCAATTACTGCCGTTAACAAGAAGCTTACTGGTTACTCACTTAAGCCATCGGATTCAATGGGTAATGGTTTCCCTAACTGGTACAATGTTGCTTACGCTAAGTAAAGCAATTATTTAAAATTACAAAAGACTGTTTCTAAATTTTAGAAGCGGTCTTTTTTCTGTGACCCGAAAACTGGTATAATTTATAGGTATAAAAAGGGGCATTTTTATGGTAAGTACAAAGTTTTTAAAAAAATTAAAAGACGATTATAATATCGAATTTAACAATGAAAAGCTATTAGAAGAAGCATTTACGCATTCTTCATATTCAAATGAACATCCCAATGATGGAATTCGCGATTATGAAAAACTCGAATTTCTTGGTGATGCTGTGCTAGAATTAGCCGTTTCGAATTATGTTTATCTTCATTATCCTAAGTTGAATGAAGGTGAATTAACTCGTTTGAGATCTAATATTGTCCGAACTGAAGGATTTTCAGAATTCGCCATTGAATGTGGTTTTCAAGATGAGATTCACTTGGGCAATGGTGAAGAAAAAGCTGGAGCACGACACCGCAAAACTTTACTGGAAGACGTGTTTGAAGCTTTCAATGGGGCACTTTTCCTTGATCAAGGGATGCCAGCAGTTGAACATTTTTTGCATTTAACAGTTTATCCATTGATTGATAAGGGTGAATTCGATGATTCACGCGACTATAAGACAGACTTGCAGGAAGTATTGCAGCAAGATGGTCCTGTGAATATCGAATACACCGTTATTAGTGAATCTCAATTACCTTCACACTTTGTTGTTGAACTAAAAATTAACGGAAAAGTTGAATCAAAAGGTGAGGGTCACAATAAGAAAGCAGCTGAACAACAAGCTGCTAAGGTCGCTTTACAAAAATTAGAAAAATAAGGGGGATGAAAAAGTGCCATTAACAGAATTAGTGCTCGATGGTTTTAAATCATTCGCTGATAAGACAACTATTCATTTTGATGATGGAATTACGGGAATCGTTGGTCCTAATGGTTCGGGGAAAAGTAACATTACTGAAGCCGTACGTTGGGTAATGGGTGAATCCAGTGCTAAGTCACTACGTGGAACGAATATGAAGGATGTCATCTTTGCCGGTAGTCAATTTCGTAAGCCGCTCAATAAGGCGGAAGTTACTTTAGTTTTTGATAATAAAAAGCGTGAGTTGGCTTTTGATTCAGATCAGGTCTCAATTACTAGAAGAATTCTGCGATCAGGTGACAGTGACTTTTTAATTAATAATCAGCAAGTGCGGATGCGAGATGTGCGGACACTCTTTCTTGATTCTGGAATTTCACCTAATAGCCTAGCAATTATTTCTCAGGGTCGAGTTGATCAAATCTTGAATTCTCGTCCTGAACAAAGAAGAGTAATCTTTGAAGAAGCTGCTGGTGTTTTGCATTTTAAACAACAAAAAGAAGCTGCCAGGGCGCAAATGGAGAAAACCAAGGATAATTTAATTAGAATCAATGACTTGGTTAAAGAACTTGAAGGTCGATTGGAGCCGCTGCATGAGCAAAGTTCGCTGGCTAAAGAATATCAATTTCAAAAGAAGGGACTAGATCAGAAATTAAAAAGTCTATTAGCTTTTGAAATTGAGGATTTAAACCGGCAAAAAGAAGAAGTCCAAAAAGCAGCAGATAGGAACCAAATCCTGTTAACAAAACTGGATAATGAAGTAAAAGGTTCACAAAGTGCTGTTTCTGAAAAACGGGCAGAATATCAAAAAATTCAAAATGAGCGAGAGCAAACGCAGAGTGAATTATTAAAGCTAAGTGACCAATTATCACAGATCAATACTAACTTGCAGGTCGCACAGCAATCACAACAGTTTAATAATTCAACTAGGGTAGAAACTCAACGTCAAGTTGAAGAATTGAAAAATAGCTTGGTTAAGCTAAAGGATGAATTGTCTGAACTGCAGCGGAATAAAAAGCAACTTAAGCAGGAGCAAGATGCTTTACAAGAGCAGCATGATCAATTGACTGGTGAATTGCACGATGATCCAGAAGAATTGAGTAAGCGACTAGAAGATTGTCGTAACGACTATATTCAACTTTTACAAGATCAGGCTACAACTAATAATCAGATTGTTAATCTGAATACTGAATTAAAACGTAGTCAGGCAGACACTACATATCAAAATAGTGATGTAAGCAAGCAGCTAACCGATGCTCGGACTGAACTGGAAAAGCTGAGAACTGAAGGCAAGCAGCTGACAGTTAAGCGGCAAAAGGAAAAAGAAAAATTTGCGCAAGTTAATGATCAAAATAATGATTTAACTAAACAGATTAATCAGATTCGGCAAGCCGTTAACGCAGAGCGCAGTCAATTAGAGAAAGTTGAAGCACGACATGAAGCTTTAGTAAATATTCAAAAGCGGCATGAGGGTTATTACTACGGTGTACGTAATGTTTTGAATCATCTGTCTGATTTCCCTGGTGTGATCGGGGCTGTGGGTGAATTGATTACATTTCCAGTTGAGCTAGAAGCTGCAATGACGACAGCTTTTGGCGGTGGCGTACAGGATTTGATTACTGAAAGCAGAGTTAGTGCTAGGGATGCAATTAATCAATTAAAGCGTAGTCGTAGTGGACGAGCTACTTTTTTACCATTAGATGGCTTGCGTCAATACACTATTCCACAGTCAACTATCACTACTTTGCAATCTTTTAGTGGCTTTAAGGGCGTAGCAAGTGATTTAGTTGAAAGTAAAGCCGATCAAGATATTACTGCTGCGATTAATTATTTGCTGGGTAGTGTGATTATCGTTGATACGATTGATAGTGCAATGTCAATTTCACGTCGAGTTAACCGCTATCGGATTGTTACCTTAGATGGCGATGTGATTTCCCCGGGTGGTTCGATGACTGGTGGTCAAAGAAACCAACGTAATAATTCACCACTGCAGACGGCAACTGAAATTAATCAGTTAGAGAAGCAATTACAGACTTTACGACAAAATTTGGCTGAAGATCAAGAACGGTTAGATGAGCTAGTTACTCAAGGTGAAAAAGTTGCGGCTAAATTGCAACAACTGCGTGATACTTTGCAGGAGACTAATCAAGCGATTAATGAAGCTGCTATTTCTTTCCAAAATCAAGAAAAGGAAGTAAAGCGGCTAACTGATGCTAATAGTTTATATAAATCTCGAGTAAAAGAACAACAAGATCGGATTGCTGCTTTAAAGAAAGAAATCACTCAGGCTAATGATCAGCAGGAACAATTGGCTAAGCAAAATGAAGTACAAAAGGGCAAAATGAATGACTTGCAAGAAAAGATTAAGAACTTCAATAGCTTAAGTCAACGTGTACAAGAGGAATTATCAAAGCTTGATCCTCAAATTGCAGTTTATACTAATAAGTTGGAAAACTTAGCTAGTCAGGAAAAAGAAAAAAATAGTCAGATCACTAATAATCAGAAGCAAACTGATAGCTTAGAGCAGAAATTAACTGAATTAAGTCAAAATGGTGAATTATCAGTTAAGAAGAATTCTGATTTACAAACACAAAAAGCTGAAATTAAGCAAAAGAATGAAACTCTGCAAAAGAAGCTGAATGAACTTAGTGCGCAATTAGGACAAGTTGATGCGCAGATTAATCAACTTGACCAAGTTGCCAGTCGTAATTATGATTTACGCAAAGATGCAGCAATTGAACAAGAAGATTACTCAGTAAAGATTGCGAAGTTTAATTCCGCAATTGATCAGCGCTTGTCAACTTTGAGTGAAGAGTATGCCTTAACGTTTGAAGCTGCTTTAGAGCAAGCAGAAGGCGAAAATACTGAAGAAAAGCGCAATGAACTGGCTAAAAGCGTGAAGTTGCATCGCATGTCAATTGAAGATATTGGCCAAGTAAATCTTGATTCTATTCAAGAATATGAAGATGTGAAAAAGCGCTATGACTTTTTGAATGGTCAGCAAAATGACCTGTTAAAAGCTCGTGATGACCTTGAAAAGTCAATGAACGAGTTAGATGAAGAAGTTAAGACGCGCTTCAAGAGTACCTTTAATCAAGTAGCATCTAGCTTTAAGAGTATTTTTCCAGTTGTCTTTGGTGGCGGTAAAGCTAGATTGGAACTCACTGAGCCTAATAATTTGCTAGAAACTGGAATTGAGATTATCGCACAGCCGCCTGGTAAAAAGCAGCAACGTTTAAGTCTGCTTTCTGGTGGTGAACGCGCGTTAACCGCAATTACTTTGTTGTTTGCCATGTTGCAGGTTAATCCGGTACCATTTTGTGTACTTGATGAAGTAGAAGCTGCCCTGGATGATGCAAACGTTACTCGTTTTGCGCAATTTTTGCTTAAATACGATATGAAAACCCAATTCATCGTGATCACGCATAGACGAGGGACGATGCGGCAGGCTGACCAATTATATGGTGTGGTTATGCAAGAATCTGGCGTTTCGCAAGTATTGTCGGTATCATTAAAAGAAATGAAGAATAAAAATGAGGTGAAATAGTTGGGTTTATTTGATCGAATAAAAAAATCACTCTTTGGTAAAAAAGACGAAGAGGATGAAAACAAAAAAGAAGAAAAACAGACTGAGCAAGAAAATGAAGCTAAGCCTGAATCAGAAGATAATGATCAAGAATCTGAAAAAGTAGTTGATGAAGCTAAATCGAAAACTGAAACTACTGATAAAGAAGAACAAACAGTAGAAGCACAAAAAGACTCTGAGGTAGAAGCTGAATCTGGTGATGAAGAAAAAGCAGTAGATTTAGATTCTAAACAACAGCCTGAAGAAGTTAAAGTAGAAGAGACTACTGAGACTGAAACAGAAGAACAAGTTGAAGAAACTGAAGTTTCTGATGAGGAGCCAACAGAATCACAAGAACAGCTTTATGAAAAGGGGCTAGAAAAGACTAACAAGGGATTTGGTGCAAGACTTAACGCCTTTTTTGCCAAGTTTAGAACAGTTGATGAAGATTTCTTCGATGATCTAGAAGACTTATTAATTGAATCTGACGTTGGCTATGAAACTGCTGAACAATTAACTGATGAATTGCGTGAAGAGGCTAAATTGCAAAATGCTAAGTCACGTGATGACTTGAAGCGAGTAATCGTTGAAAAGTTGGTTGACCTTTATGATAAAGGCGGCAATAGCGAAGATGAGCAATTGACGTATAATGCTGAAGCTAAACCTAATGTTTACCTATTTGTTGGGGTTAATGGTGCAGGTAAAACTACTACAATCGGTAAGTTAGCCAAACGTTTTAAGGATGAAGGAAAGTCAGTAATTTTAGCTGCTGCCGATACCTTTAGAGCGGGTGCCGTTGAACAGTTAGTTGAATGGGGAAAACGTGTTGACGTACCCGTAGTTACTGGTAAAGAAAAGGCTGATCCTGCTTCTGTTGTTTATGATGCAACTGAACGGGCAATCAATGAAAAAGCTGACTATCTTTTAGTCGATACTGCGGGACGCTTACAGAATAAGAAGAATTTAATGGCCGAACTGGAAAAGATTCATAGAACAATCAAGAAGCTTTTACCAGACCAGCCAACAGAAACCTTGCTTGTGTTAGATGGTTCAACTGGACAAAATGCGCTTTTGCAAGCCAAAGACTTCGACAAGACCACCAAATTAACTGGGCTTGTTTTAACTAAGTTGGACGGCTCATCTAAGGGTGGGGTAGTTCTAGCTATCCGTAATGAAATGAATTTGCCGGTTAAATTGGTTGGCTTAGGCGAAAGAGCTGAAGACTTAGCTGATTTTGATGCTGCAAATTATGCGATCGGTCTTTTCCACGGCTTGGTCTAGTGATAAAGTTAGAGATGTAAATATAGTTTTATAAGGAGAATTTTATGAAAGAATATAGTGCTTGTACTACTATCTTAGTTGGTAAAAATGCCTCGATTGATGGCACCACTATGATTGCTCGTAATGATGACACTTTTCGTCCAATTACCCCACAAAAGTTCATTATTGAGCCAGCCCGTCATGGTGAAAAGAAACATATTAAGTCATGGTTAAACAAGTTTGAAATGGACTTGCCAGAAGATGCGCAACGTGTACCAGCTGTTCCTAATGTTGACTACAAGCATCGTGGCTACTACGATGAAAGTGGAATTAACCAAGAAAACGTTGCAATGTCATGTACTGAATCAACTTATGGTAATGAGAGAACTTTAGCATTTGATCCACTTGTTAAAGATGGATTAGATGAAGACTGCATGCAGACTTCTGTTTTGCCATACATTCATTCAGCTCGTGATGGTGTGCAATATTTAGGTAAGTTAATTGCTAAGTACGGTTCACCAGCTGGTAACTCAGTTTTATTCAGTGATAAAGATGAAATTTGGTACATGGAAATTGTTACAGGTCACCACTGGGTAGCTGAGCGCATTCCAGATGATTGTTACGCTGCAACTGGTAATCGAGTTGCGATTGAACAAGTTGACTTTGATAATCCTGATTACTTCATGTGGAGTGAAGGTATTCAAGAATTTGTTGAAGAACACCATTTGAACCCAGATCATGAAGGCTGGAACTTCCGTCATATTTTTGGTACCTATACTGAACAAGATCGTCACTACAACACCAACCGTCAATGGTATATTCAAAAATTGTTCAATCCCGAAATTGAACAAAACCCACAAGATGGCGATATTCCATTTATTCGTAAGGCAGCTAAGAAGATCACTAAGGAAGATATTCAATTTGCTTTAGGTTCACACTACCAAGATACCCCGTATGATCCATTTGGTAAGGGTACGGATGAAGAAAAACATTGCTACCGTCCAATCGGTTTAAACCGTACGCAAAATGCTCATATTTTGCAAATTAGAAGTGATGTTCCAGCAGATCGTGCGGCTATTATGTGGTTATGTATCGGTGGTCCAACTTTCACTCCATTTGTACCATTCTTTGCTAATATGAATGATACTGATCCTTCATATAACAATACCTCAATGGATTACAATATGAATGATGCATGGTGGTATTACAAGTCATTTGCAGCTATCGTTGAAAGTCATTACCCACAATTTGTTCAGCTTGATACTACTTATTTAACTGAACTTAACCGCTACTTCAGAGGTCGAGTTGAAGAAATTATTGCTGGTGCAGAAGGTAAATCAGGTGATGAGTTAACTGAATATTTGACTAAGGAAAATCAAAAGACTGTTGCCCATACTCGTAAGGAAACTGAAAAGCTTTGGGGTCAAATGATGATTGAATCGATCAACATGTCCAAACTTACTTTCAATATGGATGAAAATCTTTAATAAATTCAAAACAGCTCGAAAAAGGGCTGTTTTTTATAATATGTGAAATGAAAGGAATATAGACAATGGCAGAAGGTACTATTGGCTCATTTTTTTACTAAGATTAACAATGAAGTTGAAAAACAAATGAATGACGATTTAAAAAAATTTGGTATTAATGCTAATGAACTGTTATTGAATTAAATCATCATCAGCATGGCAAAACTTTTGAAAAGTTGGCTAAAGAATTGCATGTAACTAATGACAAGGTCAAATTTTTGACAAAAAATTGGCTGCCAAAGATTTGTGCAAGAAAGTTGAAAAGCACCGTGCAGAAACTGACCAAACTATTACAGGGATGCTCAGTAAAGATGAAACTCTTGGCTTGGTTAATGTACTGAAAAAGATGCTTAAGTCGAGTGAAGACAATAAGTAATGTAAAATAGTAGAACTCCAGAAGTTAATTACTTTTGGAGTTTTTTTATGCAAAAATTATTGACAAATCTTTAATATAATATTACTGTATTAAGTAAATAGAACAGTAATATTATTAGTGAAAGGATAAAAATGTCAGAAATTTTAAGAGTGGATCAAGTAACTAAGACTTATGGTAAAAAAGGTGAGAAGCAATACCAAGCTTTAAAAGGAATTAGCTTTGCCATTGAACAAGGTGAATTCGTTGGCATTATGGGTGCTTCTGGTTCAGGAAAGACAACTTTATTGAATATCTTGTCGACGTTAGATAAGCCAACTAGTGGACATGTTTTAGTCAATAAGCAAGACATTACTGCACTTAAGAACAATCAAATGGCAGATTTTCGCGGAAAAGAAATTGGCTTTATTTTTCAAGATTTCAACTTGCTAGATAATTTGACTAATCGCGAGAATATAGCCTTGCCATTATCGCTTCAAGGAGTGAAGGCAAAGGAGATTGACGGAAAAGCAATGGCGATTGCCAAAAGATTGGGAATAGAATCTATCTTGGACAAATACCCAGCTGAAATTTCTGGTGGTCAAAAACAGCGTGTTGCTTCAGCTCGAGCATTGGTCCATAATCCGGCAATTTTATATGGTGATGAACCTACAGGAGCTTTAGATTCACAATCAGCTACGGAATTATTGAAAACAATGGCAGACTTGAATAAGAATGATCAAGTTTCGATTCTGATGGTAACGCACGATCCTTATTCAGCTTCTTACGCTCAAAGAATTTTGTTCATCAAAGATGGAAAAATCGGCAAAGAAATTAAAAAAGAAAATAAGACCAGAGAAGAATTTTATCAAGATATTATTGCTGAATTAGGTAGACGTTAGAGGGAGGTATAGACGTGCTTTGGAAATTATCACTAACAGGGCTAAAAAGTCGCTTTAAAGATTATGCTGTTTTGTTTTCGGGGCTAACTCTAGCTGCTGCAATCTTTTATATGTTTATGACCATTGCAATTAATCCAGCTTTTCTTAAGGGTTCAATGGCCATTGCCTTTTCAATTACCCAGATGGTCTTTATTTTTGGGATAGCGCTATTAGCTATTATTACCCTAGTCTATATTGTTTACGCAAATAGTTTTTTGCTTAGTATGCGTAAAAAAGATTATGGTACTTATATGATCCTAGGAGCGAGAAATAGTAAAATTGGCCGTTTAATTTTTACAGAGACGGTTGTTATTGGTTTACTCGCTACTGCATTAGGAATTTTAATTGGTATCGGCTTGACTCAAGTTGCTTCTCAGTTATTAATCTCTCAATTGGGTTTGCAGCTGCATAAATTCTTAGGCTTTTATTTACCGGCTATTTTATGGACAGTTGTTTTCTTTGTAGTTTTATTCTTCTTGGCTGCAATTTGGAATCGGCACAAATTGGTAAGTACTAGTGTAATCAAGCTTTTGCATGAGGATCAAAAACCAGTTAAGTTACGTAATAACCGAATCTGGAAAGCAACTGAAGTAATTCTAGGCCTTGCCCTTCTAGCCATTGGCTACTGGGCAATGTGGGATTACCATCAGTTGCAAATTAAATCGGTTGAAATTGGTTTTGTCACTATTTTGGCTGGTTCATATTTTGTATTTGATTCTGTATTTACTACAGTTATCAATGCTTTACGGAAAAATAAAAAGTTTAAATACAGTAAACTGCATTCTTTTACCTTAGGTCAGCTAAAATTTAGGTTAGGTGATTACAATAGAGTTTTAACTGTTATTTCCTTGCTTTTTGCTCTAGCATTAGGTGCGATCACTGTTGGATTAAACTTTAATAATATGACAGAGACTGCTCTTCAGGCAACATATTATGATGCTGTGTTGTATAAAAGGGATGCTAAAGTTAATCAACAACTTAAAAAAGTTGCCGTTAGAAAACAAACGACTTTGAATTATAAGGTCAATGGGAAAAAGAAGTTTCCTGTTCTATATGTTACTGACCAAGAAATTGCTAAGAAAAAAATCAAATTCCAATCTGGTCGAAAGAACGGCGACCAAATGAATTGGAAGACAAAGACGATTACAGTTGCAGGTGTAAAGAATAAAAAACAAGAGATGAATTTCCAACTTGCTAGTTTAACACCTTATTCTGATTATGAGGTTAAAGTTGTAACTCCAGCTGAATATGTGAAGATTCCTGGAAAAAACAAACAAGTAACCTTGCTATTAATCAATAACTTTAGAAGTAATTTTAATAATATTGAAAAATTGCAAAAGATGTCACTTGACCAGACAGTTACTAAGGATGCACAAGGAGTTTATGTTTCTCTGAATAATTCTAAATCTGCTCAATATCGCTTAGTAGCAAGCGTTGCGTCAGGTTTTGAATTTATGGGCTTCTTCTTAGGCTTAGCTTTCTTAGCTATGTTAGCTTCAACCTTAATGTTTAAAGTGCTATCAGGAGCAAACAGTGATCGTCCTCGATATGAAATGTTGTGGAAGGTCGGATCAAGACGTAAGTTATTAAAGAGCTCGATTAAAGCGGAGATTGGTACCTTGTTCGCTTTACCGGCTGTCTTGGGTGTGATTGATGTATTATTTGGACTACAATTTTTCAAAGGGATTTTAGCTAATCCATACGATAAAATTTGGATTCCATTTACGATCTTTTTAGTATTGTATTTGCTTTATTACTTAAGTACAGTAAAACTCTATGAAGGAATTGTATTGAAAAAATAATGGTACGAAAAAAGATCTGCAAAATGCAGATCTTTTTAACTGTATTTAGATTAATTTTATTTATTTTGCTTATTTAAAATTGAATGACGAACACCATAGCTAAAGTAAATGATTAAGCCTAAAATAAACCAAATACCAGCATAAAGTTTAGCTTGGTAGTCAAGCCCTAAGAAGACAATTAAAGCAGCCATGAAACCTAAAGCAGGTAAAACTGGATAAAATGGCATCTTGAATGAAGGATCATCAATGTCTTTTCCTTCACGTGGACGCAACTTATAAATACCTAAAGAAACAAACATAAAAGCAATTAAAGTACCAGCTGAAACCAATTGTGACAACATGGAGAAGGGGAAAAACGCTCCAAGTAAAATTGCTACGATTGTTAATGTCCATAAAGCATTATTAGGTCGACGATCTGCATTCAACTTGCCCAGCCATTTAGGAAGCATCCCGTCACGGCCAAATGAATAGATCAATCTTGAACCGGCCATACTCATCCCAATCAAAGCAGTGAACATCCCTAAAACAGCAATGGTTTGAACAATGATGGCAACAATTGGATGACCAGCAAACCGTAAGGCTAAACCCACTGGTTCAGCGGAATTAGCATACTTCTGATAAGGCATAATTCCAATTAAAACTAAACTAACTCCGACAAATAAAGTAACAGCAATAGCAAGTGAGCCTAAAATGCCGCGAGGCATAGTTTTTTGTGGATTAATTGCCTCAGCTGAGTTAGCGGCGATTGAATCAAAGCCAATGTAAGATAAGAAAATCATTGAAACACCAGCATAGATTCCTTGCCAGCCACCGAATGGACCGTTAGCAGTCATCTTGTATTTCGGTATAAATGGGGTGAAGTTAATTTTTTTAATTGCAAAAACGCCAACGGCAATAAAGAGTAGAATGGCTACCACCTTTAATACAACTAAGGCATTTTCAACGCGAGCTGCCCTTGAAACACCATGACCAATTAATAAGGCAACTAACAAGATTGAAACTAAAGAAATGATATCAATAATACCACCGTTATTGCCAAAGGCGTTAGATAATGACGCGGGTAGTTTCCAACCTAATGGTGCGATTAGAGCTCTAAAGTTAGCAGAAAGCCCCGAACCGACGAAAGCCAAAGCAATGAAATATTCTGCTAGAAGGGCCCATCCTGCTACCCAACCCCAGAATTCTCCTAAAACTACGTTGATCCATGAATAAGCTGATCCTGCAAATGGCATTGCAGCAGCCATTTCTGCATAGGCAAAAGCCACTAAACCAGCAGCGATTGCTGCTAAAATAAAGGAAATCGCTACTGCAGGGCCGGTATGCTTAGCTGCAACTTCACCAGGTAGAGTGAAAATTGAAGCGGAGACGATTGTTCCAACACCTAGAGCTAAGAAGTCCTTTACTTTTAATGAGCGAACCAGGTGTCCATCTTTATTTTCATAGACGCGTGGATCTTCTTTACTGTTCATTCTCTGCCAAAGATTCACAACGCAACTCCTCCTTATGTTAAAATATATCCATCTAATTATAATTAAAAATACGTTAAAAAATCAATTACTACATATTTGAAATTCCACTTTTTTTAGAAATTGTTATCTAAGATAGGTTAATCTAGCACTAGCTTATGACCTTTGTTATACTAAAGACTGGTGAAAATCAATGGATGAACTAACTAAAAACGAGGAGCTAGGCGATTTATATGCCTACTATGGCTCTTTATTAACCCAGGGGCAACAATCTTATTTTGAAGACTATTACTACAATGATTTGTCTCTAGGCGAAATAGCTGCTAATCATCAAGTATCTCGTCAGGCTATCTATGATAATCTCAAGCGCTCAAGTAAAATTCTTCAGAACTATGAAGAGAAATTGCATATGAAGCGCGACAACAATCAGGTTGAAGATGTCTTGGCAGATACGCTTTTATCTTTAGATAATGGTGATAGTGAAGCTGCTAAAAAAGAAATAACCAATTTATTAAATCAATTGAGGGGAGAATAGCCCATGGCTTTTGAAAATTTAAGTGAAAGAATTCAAAAAGCATTAAAAAATTTAACTGGCAAAGGTAAGGTCTCAGAAGAAGATATTAATAAGGCTAGTCGTGAAATTCGACTTGCTTTGTTAGAAGCCGACGTTAACTTTAAGGTCGTTAAGGACTTTATTAAAACCATTAAGAAAGAAGCCCTTGGCAAGGAAGTTCAGGAAAGTTTAAACCCAGGTCAACAAGTAATTAAGATCGTTAATGAACAGTTAACGAAGATGATGGGTGAAGAAGCGGTTCCTTTAAACAAGTCTAAGCATATTCCAACTATCATTATGATGGTCGGTTTGCAGGGTACTGGTAAGACTACGACTGTGGGTAAATTAGCCTATCATTTGCAAAAGACCGAAAAGGCCCGTCCGCTGTTGATAGCTGGCGATATTTATCGTCCGGCTGCTGTTGATCAATTGAAACAAATTGGTGATCAGTTAAAAGTTCCAGTATATAGTGAAGACGGAGAAAAAGACGTAGCTAAAATTGTTCAAGATGGACTTGCAGAGGCTGAAAAGAACAAGAATGACTATGTTTTGATCGATACAGCTGGTCGTTTAGAAATCGATGAACCTTTAATGGAAGAATTAGAGCGGGTAAAGAAAGTAGCCCATCCTGATAACATTCTTTTAGTCGTTGATGCCATGACTGGTCAGGCGGCAACAGATGTAGCCAAAGGCTTTGACGAACGCCTTGATGTTACGGGAGTGATTTTGACTAAGTTAGATGGTGATACTCGTGGTGGTGCAGCTCTTTCAATTCGTGCGGTAACTGGTAAGCCGATCTTATTTACTGGTCAAGGTGAAAAATTAAGCGATTTAGATGTTTTCCATCCAGATAGAATGGCATCCAGAATTTTAGGTATGGGTGACATGCTTTCCTTAATTGAAAAAGCCCAACAAGATTATGATGCTAAGGAAGCTGAAAAAGTCGCTGAAAAGATGCGGGAAAATACTTTTGACTTCAATGATTTTGTTGATCAATTGCAACAAGTTCAAAAAATGGGGCCTCTTGATCAAATCATGAAGATGATTCCGGGACTAGCTAATAATCCGCAATTAAAGAATCTAAATGTTGATCAAAAGCAAATTGATCATACTGAAGCAATTGTTTATTCAATGACTCCTGAGGAACGAGAAAATCCTGATATGCTTAATCCAAGCCGTCGCCGAAGAATAGCTGCTGGTTCAGGTCGTCCTGTAGTTGAAGTCAATAGGATGATTAAGCAGTTTAAGCAAATGCGCGACATGATGAGTAAAATGTCTAAAGGAAATATGAAGGGCTTGAGCAATTTGCCTGGAATGGATTCGCCAATGGCTAAGATGGCAATGCGCCGAATGAATAAGAATTTCAAGAAAAATAAGAAGAAGCGTTTACGCAAGGTAAAAAGATTCCATT
Organism: Lactobacillus sp. UMNPBX16; assembly: GCF_002553775.1. Lineage (NCBI taxonomy): Bacteria > Bacillati > Bacillota > Bacilli > Lactobacillales > Lactobacillaceae > Lactobacillus > Lactobacillus sp. UMNPBX16. Next base: position 21,288 of record NZ_PCYU01000030.1, on the reverse strand, counting down.
CTTAAAAAATAAACTGTTAAGGAAAAATACTTTACACCTGTTAAGTTTGGTGGTATATTATTAATCGTTAAGTTTTAGGAGGAAATTAATTTATGTCAGTTAAAATTCGTATGCACCGTGCTGGTGCCAAGAGAAAGCCATTTTACAGAATCGTTGTTGCAGACTCACGTATGCCACGTGATGGTCGCTTCATCGAACAAGTTGGTTACTACAACCCAGTTTCACAACCAAAGGAATTGAAGCTTGACGAAGACAAGATCTTTGAATGGTTACAAAAAGGTGCACAACCTTCAGACACTGTTAGATCACTTCTTTCAGGTGCTGGCTTGATGGCTAAGTTGCACGATGCAAAATACAACAAGTAATTTTGCTATTAATTAAGAGCTTGATGCCGTGTGCTTCAAGCTTTTTTTATACCTAAAGGAGAAAAAATGGAATATTACGATGTTGCTCGGATTTTAACTACGCACGGTTTGAATGGTGAAGTTAAAGTTAGTGTAATTACTGATTTCCCTGAAGATCGTTTTGCTATAGGGATGCATTTGGCAATCAAAGATGAAACTTCTCAAGTTTTAACTGTGGCCAAGAGTAGACCTTTTAAGCAATTTTGGTTAGTTCAATTTGCAGAGATTACTGATATTGATCAAGCTGAAAAATTAAAAGGAAAAATACTAGTTGTTAGTGAAGCCGACCGCGGTGAACTACCTGAAGGCGTGTATTACTATAAGGACATCTTTGACTGTGATGTCATTGATGAAGAATCCGGTAAGCGCTTGGGTAAAATCACTGATATTGAATCACCTGGTGCTAATGATATTTGGCTAGTCCATGAAGATAATGGTAAAGAGTATTGGATTCCTAATATTGCATCGGTGGTTAAAAAAGTAGATGTAGCTAATAAAAAAGTCTATGTTGAGTTATTGGAGGGCTTACGCGATGAAGATTAATGTATTGACACTTTTTCCTGATATGTTTGCTCCTTTGCAAGTTTCAATGTTGGGACGTGGGCTTGAAGATAAAAAATGGGAGCTTAATTTAGTTAATTTTCGTAATTTCACTACCGATGTACATCATCATGTTGATGATACTCCCTATGGTGGTGGCGCTGGGATGGTTTTGCAAATTATGCCGATTAAAAAAGCACTTGACTCGTTACCATCTACAGGTAAGGTAATTATTACTGCACCACAAGGTAAAACTTTTAATGAAAAAATGGCGCAAAGCTGGGCCCAAGAAGATGAATTAACCTTTATTTGCGGACATTACGAGGGCTTTGATCAGCGGGTTTATGACTTGGCTGACGAAACTGTTTCAATCGGTGATTATGTTTTAACTGGTGGTGAATTGCCAACAATGAGTATGATTGATGCTACAGTAAGACTTTTACCTGGTATTTTGGGCAATGCAGCTAGTCCAGTTGAAGAAAGCTTTTCACATGGGTTGTTAGAATATCCGCAATATACGCGTCCAGCAGATTTTGAAGGGCAAAAGGTGCCAGAGATATTGACTAGTGGCAATCATCAAAAAATTGCACAATGGCGGCATAAAGAGGCTCTTAGAACAACATATTTGCATCGACCTGATTTGCTCAAAGAACGAGTTTTAACAACTGAAGAAAAGAAAATGTTGGCAGATATTAAAGCAGAGCTTGATTAAGCAAGCTCTACTTGATATACTATTCATCGTGGCGTGACCACAATGAATAAGTTTAGGGGTGTTCCGCTGGCGTTGGTACGTTGATGAATGCCGAAGAAGGAGAAAAGTATATTATGGATCCATTAATTCAAGAATTAACTAAAGAACAACTTCGTGACGATATTCCTGCATTCCGTGCAGGTGACACTGTTACTGTTCATGTACGTGTTGTTGAAGGTACTCACGAACGTATTCAGTTGTTCGAAGGCGTTGTAATCAAGAAGAAGGGTACTGGCATCGGTGCTACTTACACAGTTCGTAAGATTGCTTCAGGTGTTGGTGTTGAAAGAACCTTCCCAGTTAACGACCCACGTGTTGCTAAGGTTGAAGTTAAGCGTCATGGTCGTGTACGTCGTGCTAAGCTTTACTACTTACGTGAACGTCACGGCAAGTCAGCAAGAATTGCTGAAGCACGTCGTTAATCATAACGTCAATCATAAAAAGGTCAGTTCCAGTGGAACTGGCTTTTTTTCTACCCAAAAGTTGTATATAAAATGCTATGATGGAGTTATGAAATGAATGAGGTGAAATAAATGAAGTTCAATTGCAAATTTGCACTTGTGGCAGCAACCGTATTGACAGTAGCACCTATATTATCTTTTCCCAATATCACGACTACGGTACAAGCAACGACGAAGAAAGCCCAAGCAGCTAAGAATACAATCCAGGTAAATAAAGCACCAATAATTTATGATCGTGCAGGTAATTATAATTCGAAATATCATCAAAATATCAAAGCTGGTACTCGTTTAAAATATAGTGGCAAGACTTATATTATTCAGCAGCGCTTTGCAGCTGGGATTCCTGTGCCAACTAGTCGAATTATTGGTGGTAAGCTTTACTATTCGATTGGTAAAGGAGGCTATGTTAAAGAAAGCGATGTGTTAACCTGGCTTGGTAACACAAATACGGTCAAGTTACATTTTCGGCACAAGAAAAATTATATTTATGATAAAAATGGTAAAAAATTAGTTAGCTATAATGGTGGCAAGAATTATTTTACTAGTAAACAAAAACCAAAAATTGAGGTACCATACTATAATTCGCCTAAGCAATTATTTAATATTGGTAAGGGCGGTTATATTGATGCCAGCCAAGTAACTACTTTGAATGGCAAGGGAACCGTGTTTTTAAATAATAATGCACCTATTTATGATGCAACAGGCAAGCAAGTCAAGAATAAAAATCTAAAACAAGGAACGGTTTTAAACTATTATGGTAAACCTAAGAAAGCGGCTGCTAATACTCAATTTTATTATTATCAAAATAAAACTAAGATGACTTTACCTGCAATTCAACAAGGTGATCATACTTATTTTCAGATTAGTAAAACACAATATATCAATGCGGCAGACGTTGCTTTGGTAGATGGTAAGACGTTGTGGGATAAAGGACCTGTGAGTGTGTCTTTAATAAATGATGCATATGCGTATACTGCCAAATTTAAGCAAAATAAAAAGGTGCTTTATCGTGCTGGCGCTAAATTAACGGTTGATAGAACCAAAATAGAAGGTAAAAAATCACCTCAACTTTATTTACATGTTAAAGGTACCAAAAACTATCTTTATTGGGGTAATGAAAAAGACTATGGCGCATCACCATTAGATTATCGTCACGGTTCAACTAATTTAATATTGCAGACATTGTTGCATAATTAGTCTGTGTGTAATACTTTTAAACTGATATCATAAAGGACTATTATCTTAATAGAAGGTGATAGCCTTTTATTTTAAAAAGATCACAATGATAAAATGGCTGTATAGTAGTAATGATAAAAAAAAGATTGTGAAGAAATTCAACTGTGAAACGGCTGTGAAACTAAGATAAAAATCACAAAGCTGGCAGATATCTATTACTAATCTTGATATAAAGGCATTTGTTATTGTGAAGCTATTTTTGTAAAAAATAATATTAAATGTGGAATTAGCGTTAGAACCAATAGTTATCCACATTTGTAAATGTCCCCAGTAAAGTCGAGTAAAACAAAAATTTAAAAGAAGATGGAAAAATGGATTATCCGAAAAAACTGATTGACGAAGTGAAAGAACGATCTAAAGGCATGCAGCTAGAAGGAATTAATTCTGGCTCGGGTCCCCAACATCCTTTATTAATGATTGTCGGTGAGGCTCCTGGTCGAAATGAAATTGTTAATAATATTCCCTTTAGCGGGGATGCGGGTAAGGAATTGGATAAATCATTGAAGCAGATTGGTCTGACACGTGATCAGGTATATATTACATCTGCTGTGAGAAGTCGACCTTTTGCAATCAAAAAGGTTTTTAGCAAGCGTGAAAATAAAGAAGTAATCAAATATCCCAATCGTAAGCCAACCAAAAAAGAGATTCTAGCTCATGCGCCTTTCTTAGATTTTGAAATTGGCTATGCTCAACCAAAACTAATTGTTGCCTTGGGTAATACAGGATTAGAACGTCTTTTGGGGTCTGGTCATAAGATTTCAGCTGAACATGGTCAAGTAATTAAAAATACACCAATTTTACGTTTAAATGAAACTAAAGACGGCTATATTTGGTCAAAAGAAAGATACACTATTTTCCCAGAATATCATCCTGCCGCTGTTTTTTATAATCGCAAGCTAACAGATGATATTATTAAAGATTGGGATAAAATCAAGCCGTATGTAGAAAAGGAAAAATCTGAAAATGAGTAATGAAACTTTTTTGATTCCAATTAGACAAAATAATGATTTATCGGATATCGCTTTAAATGAATTACGCATGGATCTAGATGAGCATGCTTTACATCAACGTTATTACACTGATATTGCTTATTTAGCAGGAAATAGTCGTAAGTATAGTCTAAATAGTGTACAAACCGTTGCGAGCCCTTTGATAGGTAAGAAAATTTTATTTTTGGGTTCTTCCGTTACTTTTGGTTTTGGCGCTTTGGGTGAAAGCTTTGTTGATTATCTTTGGAAGCGTGATGGCGTTGCTGCAATTAAAGATGCAGAAAATGGTACGACCTTAGTTGATGAAGATACTTATAAGCCAAACGATTCTTATGTTGCTCGTTTTAGAGAAGAGTTGACCGAATCACAACCTGATGTTTTTGTCTTACAACTTTCAACTAATGATGCAAATCAAAATAAAAAACTAGGCAAAATTACTAATCAAAACTTTGACACCAAAACCATTACGGGAGCTTTGGAATATATGATTTCAACGGCTCAAGCAAGGTGGAAATGTCCAATTTTAATTTATACTAATCCTTATTTTGCTAATCCGTTATACAAACAGATGGTTGAACGAGTACACGAACTGGCTCAAAAGTGTCGCGTTGAGATTCTAGATTTATACGATCATCCTGATTTTCAGCATCAAGACGCTTTGTATATGGCTGATGAAATTCATCCAACTCGTGCGGGTTATCTAAAGAAATGGTTACCATTATTTGAAGAAAAAATAACTGAAATTTTGGCATAAAGAAAGACCTAGATAAATTATCTAGGTCAAAATTGAAATTAGTCAATGTTATTACGATACAAGCTAACTACCTTACCCAAAATTGTAACTTTAGGTAAAATGATTGGAGCCATTGTATCATTTTCTGGCTGTAATCGGTAGTGATCCTTTTCTTTGTAGAAACGCTTAACTGTAGCTTCATTTTCTTCGGTCATTGCCACCACGATTTCACCATTGTTGGCAGATGATTGTTTGCGTACGATTACGCTATCACCGTTTAAAATGCCAGCGTTAATCATACTTTCACCGTGGACTTTGAGCATAAAGAGTTCACCAGCATCACTTTTTAAGTCTGGTGGGAGTGGAAAGTAGTCATCAATATCTTCAACTGCCAGAATTGGTTGTCCTGCAGTAACCACACCGATAACTGGAATTTCCTTTGGCTTGATACCTAACTCTTTTTTACCCTCACGGGTAATTTCCAAAGCACGAGGTTTTGTAGCGTCTTTTACTAGCCAGCCCTTTCTTTCAAGGCGAGCTAAATGACCATGGACAGTGGAAGTAGAAGAAAGACCAACTGCAGAACAGATTTCTCTAACTGTAGGTGGAATGCTCCGTTTCTCAACTGTATCGTAAATATATTGCAAAATTTCTAGTTGCTTTTTATCGCTTGTTTTTCTTGGCATTTTTAATTCTCCGTTTGTATTTATGGTACTTAATATTATAACCTAATTCTACCAGATAATGTCAATATTCTCAAACAGGCGTTCTTAAGAAGTTATACTTTTTTTATGATAAAAAATAAGGTAGACTAATGATTGTTAATGTGAGGTGGAACTATTATGGATAATAAAGATGCAATGAGTAAAGAAGAAGAAAAAAAGGTAACAGATCGAATTAATGAACTTTACCATAAGAAAGAAAAAGAAGGATTAACTCCTGAAGAAGAAGCAGAAAGAAAAGAACTGCATAAGAAGTTTTTAGCTAACTTTAGAGCAGCTTTTAAACAAGATGTTGAAAACATGGTTATCTTGGATAAGAATGGTAAAGAAGTTACTTCAGAACGAGCTAAACGTGCTCAAAGAAAAAAAGGACTTAGAAAAGATTAACTAGCTCTTTTAATAAGTTAGAGGATTATGATAAAATATAAATGTTAGTTAGATGGAGGATTTAATAAGATGAATTTAGGTTTAGCAATTTTTTTGATCATTGTTGCGCTCTTGGTTGGTGCAACAGCGGGTTTCTATGGTGCAAGAGCATACATGAAGAAGTACTTTAAGGAAAATCCTCCTATTAGTGAAGATATGATCGTTGCTATGATGTCTCAAATGGGACAAAAGCCTTCAAATAAGAAGGTACATCAAGTAATGAACATGATGAAACACCAACAAAGGTAATTAATTTAGATTATTTTTGGAAAGAGGCGAAGGATTTTCTTTGTCTCTTTTTTGTGCACTTTTAAGAATGAGGTGAAATATGGGAATATTTAGTAAGTTAGGGTGGTTTTTTAAGGCTGAGAAAAAACGTTATATCATAGGCATTACCTTTTTGGCGTTAACTTCTTTAGCTAACTTGGTACCACCGCGCGTATTAGGTTTGATGGCTGATCAACTTGATCAAGGACATATTTCCTGGGGCCAATACGGAATGCTGATCATTGCCGTTTTAGCCGCAGCGCTCACTCTTTATATTTTGCGCTATTTTTGGCGTAAACAAATTTGGGGCGGTGCAGCAGAATTAGAGCGCCAGATGCGTTCAAAGTTATTTGATCATTTTATGGTGATGGATCGGACTTTTTATCAGCGTCATCGAACCGGAGATTTAATGGCTCATGCTACTAATGACGTTTCTGCCATTCAGAACGTTGCTGGTGATGGCGTTTTAACATTGGTTGATTCTTTAGTTATGGGACTTTCAACAATGATTGCCATGATCATTTTTGTTGATTGGCGTTTAACAATTGTCGCTTTATTACCGTTGCCATTTTTGGCTTTGGGAGCTTGGAAGCTAGGCGATCATCTACATGATGCTTTTGATAAATCACAAGCTGCGTTTTCAAAGTTGAATAATAAGACACAAGAATCCGTTTCGGGTATTAAAGTGCTTAAAACTTTTGGTCAGGGTAAAGAAGATACTGCAGCCTTTGATCGAATGATTGATGAAACAATCAATGTTAATAAAAAAGTTTTTGTTTGGGATTCATTATTTGATCCTTTAGGTACCATAGTCATTGGTGCTACATATGTAATTACCATTATTTATGGCGGCTTATTGGTAATTAATCGAATTTTATCGATTGGTCAATTAGTTTCGTTTATTGCTTATATTTCTAATATGGTTTGGCCAATGTTTGCAATAGGGTATTTATTTAATATCCTAGAGCGTGGTAGTGCTAGCTATGATCGAGTAGAAAAATTGCTTAATGAAAAGCCATTAATTACTGATGCTCATGCAGATCAGAGTATTACAGTTAAAGATTTGCAAGGTGATTTAAAATATAATATTAAATCATTTGCCTATCCTGATGAACCAGAGATTCCAGTTTTACAGCAGGTTAACTTTACTCTAAAGCCAGGCCAAACTTTAGGCTTAGTTGGTCGAGTCGGTGCCGGTAAGACGACAATTATTCAATTGCTTTTGCGAGAGTTTGATCAATATGATGGGCAAATTACTTTAAATGGTAAGGATATTAGAACAATTCCACTGAAAGTATTACTTAGCCAAATTTCTTATGTACCACAAAATAACTTTTTGTTTTCAACTAGTATTGGTCGAAATATTGCTTTCTCTTCTGAAGAAGCGAAAAAAGAAGATATTACAACAGCAGCTCAAAAAAGTGATTTACACGATGATGTTTTACAAATGCCTAAAGGCTATGAAACATTAGTTGGTGAAAATGGGTTATCGCTTTCAGGTGGTCAAAGACAGAGAATGTCGATTGCCCGTGCGTTGTTAAAAGATAGTCAGATCTTGATTTTGGATGATGCCTTATCAGCAGTTGATGCGAAGACTGAAACTGAAATTTTATCATCATTAAGAAAAGAGCGAGCAGATAAGACTACGATGATTGCAGCTCACCGCTTAACTTCTGTCATGGATGCGGATCTGATTTTAGTTTTAAAAGATGGGCGAATCGTTGAACGAGGCAATCACCAACAACTTTTAGACGAAGATGGTTGGTATGCAGAAATGTGGCGTAGACAAGAGTTACAAGCAAAGGTGGGTGAAGATGTAGATGAATAACGAAGAACAACATGAATCCGTCTGGTCGAAGACAATTCCGTTTAAAGAACAAGTTGACATTTTTAAACGACTAATGGGCTTTGTGAAGCAATTTAAATTTGAAATGATCATTGCTTTAGTTGGAGCTTTCGTTGTCAGCATAATTAATATTCTTTTACCAAGGGGGTTGCAATATTTCTTAGATCATTTCTTGTTACACCAAAATACAACGGTGCAAGTGATTCTTTTTGCAGGATTATTGTATGCTTTAGGCTCTATTTTAAAGGCAATTATCCAGTTTACTTATCAATATTTCTTTGCCTTAGGCTCAGAGAAAACATTAGAAAGTGTCAGAAGAGCGCTTTACCGTAAGTTACATAAATTAGGGATGCGTTATTTTGACCAAACTCCAGCTGGTTCAATTGTTTCAAGAGTTACTAATGATACAATGACTTTGAGCAATTTTTTGACTGTTCTATCAACTTTTGTAATTGGTGTTTTCTCTGTAGTAACAGCATTAGTAGCGATGTTTACTACTAATGTAGTTGCTGGCTGGTTAATTTTGCTTTTTATGCCAATTCTGTTATTTGTTATTTGGCTTTACTCTCAAAGAAGTTCGCGACTTTATCGTAATTATCGTGAACGCCTTAGTCGAATTAACGCTAATTTGAACGAATCAATTGAAGGAGTCTCTGTTATTCAAGAGTTTAATCAGGAAAAACGGATGACCCACAATTTTGAAGGCGAAAATGGTGGGTTAATGAATACTCGTTTTAATATGATTCGGGTTAATTCACTATTATTGTCGCCTTTAACCTCATTGCTTTATTCATTAGCCTTGGCTGTTTCATTGATGTATTTTGGTTTTCCATTACGTGAGACTTTTGTACCAGCCGGTGTGGTATATGCTTTTTCACAATATATTTCACAGCTGTTTAACCCGATTTCAACTATGATGGACCAAATGACTTTCTTCCAAGATGGGATTGTTGCGGGTAAAAGAATTTTTTATATTTTGGATGATACGCAATATGAACCTAAACAAGATGCACAAGCCGGCTTAACAATTAGCAAAGGGAAGATTGAATTTAAGCATGTGAGTTTTTCATATGATGGCAAGCATGAAATTTTGCATGATATTTCTTTTGTGGTTAACCCAGGCGAAACATTAGGAATTGTTGGACATACTGGTTCGGGAAAAAGCTCAATTATTAATGTGATGATGCGCTTTTATGAATTTGGTCAAGGTGAAGTTTTAATCGATGATGTTGATATTCGTAAATATCCTAAAGAGGAGTTACGCAAAAAACTTGGATTAGTTTTGCAAGAGCCATTTATGTTTTATGGCGATATCGCTTCTAATATTCGTTTATATAATAAGCAGATTACTGATGCTCAAATTAAGGCTGCGGCTAAAGCAGTTCAAGCTGATCAATTTATTGAAAAAATGCCAGGTAAATACTATGCAAAGGTAATTGAAGGTGGAGAGGAATTTAGTCAAGGGCAACGGCAACTAATTTCTTTTGCCAGAACTTTAGTCACAGACCCTAAAGTTTTAGTATTAGATGAAGCAACTGCTAATGTTGATACCGAAACTGAAACTTTAATTCAGCAAGGTCTAAAACGGTTACGTAAAGGACGGACCACTCTAGCAATTGCCCACCGGCTTTCAACTATTGCCGATGCTGATCAAATCATTGTTTTGGATAAAGGACGAATTATTGAGCGCGGTACTCATGAAGAATTATTAGCGCAAAAAGGCTATTACTATAACTTGTATACTTTGCAAAATAATGAAAATAAGGATAATTAATTTTGAGGACGTTTGTTTAGTAACGACGTCCTTTTTGCTATAATAATGAAAAAGTATTAAATAATTATGAATATTTGTAAGGAGAAAAAATGAGAAGATATTTTGCCGTTCGTGGTGGAGCTGGCGATGTTGCACAACCAGATCTTAATGCCAAACCACAAGATAATTTGTATTTAGCTGTCAATTCAGAATGGTTGTCTAAAGCTAAAATCCCTGCAGATAAGACGTCTGCTGGGATTAACTCTGAACTAGATCAACGAATTGAAGATCGGGTAATGAAAGATTTTGCTGATGTTGCAGCGGGTAAAGAAAGAATGCCTGATATCAAGGATTTTGGAAAAGCAATTGCTTTATATAAAATTGCCAAAGATTTTGACAAAAGGGATGCTGAAAAAGCTAATCCAATTCAAAAAGATTTACAAAAGTTATTAGCTTTGAGTAGCTTTAGTGATTTTGAACAAAAGGCTGCTGATTTATTTATGGGTCCATATACTTTGCCATTTGTCTTTGATGTTGATGCTGACATGAAGAATACTGATGTAAATGTGCTTCATTTTGGTGGACCAAGTACATTTTTACCAGATACTACGACCTATAAAACAGCTGATGCCAAAAAACTCTTGGATATTTTACAAGATCAAAGCATTAATTTGTTAATGATGGCCGGGGTTGGTAAGAGTGAAGCACGTACTTATGTTGCCGATGCTTTAGCTTTTGATCAAAAATTGGCTAAGATTGTTAAATCAACCGAAGAATGGTCAGATTACGCAGCAATCTATAATCCAGTAAACTATGCTGAATTTATTGCAAAATTTAAGTCATTTAAGATGGCTGACTTTATGGCTGCTGTTTTGCCAGTTAAACCAGAGCGTATCATTGTAATGGAACCACGTTTTCTTGATCATGCTGAGAGTTTATTAAACGCAGCTAATTTTGCCGAAATTAAAGGCTGGATGTTGGTTAAATACATTAACAATGTAGCTAGATTTTTGTCTCAAGCTTTTCGAGAAGCAGCATTTCCATTTAATCAGGCAATTACTGGTACGCCACAATTGCCAACTCAAATTAAACAAGCTTATCGTTTAGCAAATAGTGCTTTTGATGAAGTAGTCGGCATTTTTTATGGGCAAAAGTATTTTGGAGCTAAGGCCAAAAAGGATGTTGAAGACATGATTCGTAAGATGCTCAAGGTTTATGAGGAAAGAATCAAATCAAATACCTGGCTTTCTGCTGAAACCAAAAAGAAAGCTGTGATTAAGTTAAAGGCGTTGGTTTTAAAAATTGGTTACCCAGACAAGATCGAAGAAATCTTTGACTTATTGCAAGTTGATCCGAAAAAGAGCTTGTATGAAAATGAAGCGGCAATGTCAACTGTACGAACGAAATATATGCTTAATAAGTTAACTAAGCCAGTTGACCGTTCAGTTTGGCTAATGCCAGGTAATTTAAATAATGCCTGCTATGATCCACAAAGAAATGATTTAACTTTCCCAGCAGGAATCTTGCAGGCACCGTTTTATGATATTAATCAATCGCGCGGTGCTAACTATGGCGGTATTGGTGCAACTATTGGGCATGAAGTATCACATGCATTTGATAATAGTGGAGCAAAATTCGACGAACATGGAAATATGAACAATTGGTGGACTGATGCAGACTTCGCTGAATTTAATAAACGAGTTGGCCAAATGGTTGATATTTTTGATGGTTTGCAATATGGTCCAGCTAAAGTGAATGGTAAGCAAGTTGTTGGTGAAAATATAGCTGATTTAGCTGGACTTGCCTGTGCTGTCCAAACTGGAAAAGATGATGGTGCCGATTTAAAGGATCTTTTTGAAAACTATGCTCGTAGCTGGATGCAAAAACAACGTCCTGAAGCAATTAAGACTGAAGTTCAAACTGATGTCCATGCACCACAACCAACTAGAGTAAATATTCCGGTTCAATGCCAAGATGAATTCTATGATGCATTTGGCGTTAAGAAGACAGATGGCATGTGGCTTAACCCAGAAGATAGAATTACAATCTGGTAAAAATAACAAGAATCTATATTGGCTTAAGTGAATAAGATGAAGATAACCCATTAGGTTATGTAGCATTGACCTTTGATAAGCTTAACCACCAAATTTTAGGTGGGGCAGTAATGTCTACTTATGATTTAACAGGTCAAGGAAATGTCCTTAGTTTAGCTATTAGCCAAAGACTTACTTTAGAAGATCTTGCAGAACAAGATTTCTTCTTCTCGCCAAGTTTTGACCGTCAATGTAGTCTACTTAACTTGGCGGCCCAACATGCCTTAGGCTGGGCTAAATTCTAATTTAATGAAAGTAGGTCTCAATATGAAGTATCCAGAAACAAAAGAAAAGTTAAATGAATTAGTCATTAATTTATTGCATATGCACATGATTGTTCGCCGTCACCATTGGTATATGCGCGGCAGTCAATTCTTGAAGTTGCACCCATATCTTGATGACTTAATGGATGAACTAGATGATCAGATTGATGGTCTTGCAGAAAGACTAATTACCATCGATGGTTCACCTGTTGCCACTTTAAGGGAAGTTGTTCAATTAAATAAAATTCCTGGTGAAAAGGGGAGTTGGGACTTCACTAATACACAAAGACTTGAAAAGATCATTTCAGGCTATCGTTATTTAGATAAGCTCTATGAAGAAGCGCTTGAAGCTTCTGATAAAGAAGGAGATTACTCGACTAATGATATTTTGACTGGTTTCCATACTGATCTTGAAAAGCGGCTTTGGATGTTAACGGCTGAACTTGGTCAAGCTCCAGATATTGATGCATAAGTCGTAAATTTAGAGAAAATAGCGAATCTGTAGTGGTTCGCTATTTTTTATGGCAAAAAGCTCTATCACAATTTACGTAAGCACCTGAAATTTGGACTATAATTTCGAGGCTTTTGTTATGTCTAAATTATCTGAACGAGACATTAATTATTTCTGAAACTTGCGAACTCTGTTCGCGGGTGTGTCATTGTTTCATAGCTTCTGCTTTAGTTTTACGCTTTCCTTCAGGTCTTTGTCTGTGTTGCAGGTTTATCCGTCATTTGGCCCGACTAGACATCTGTACGCGCACATGAAAAAATTGATAGTCAATTCCTTCGTTAATAACGTCACTATTAGTGATACACAAGAAAAATGCTACCAAATCAGTCAGATTTAGTAGCATTTTTTTAGATTAACTAAAGTAAATTTTAGAAAAGATATTTATTAGGCAAGACAGTTAGGTAATGTTTATTTTACAAACCCTGCACTAAACCAGTTAGTTGCGCTTGGTTTAAGTGACCATCCAGTTACTTTTTTATTAACAGCGGTTATTGAATATGAATTAGTGGTATGTACAACATAGGCCTCATTGTACATCCATTTTTTCCATTTTCTGAATGCGTCAACACGATACTTATGGTTGAAAGCTTTTTCTGAGTCAATATCAGCTAAAAGCTTACTTTGTACAGGGGAAACAAAACGTGCCATATTATATGGTGCAGCAGCGCTATAAAGATCATTAGGAGAAGGTTCACTTGAAAGTGACCAGCCACCTTCAAAGACATCAATTTTTGGATCATCAGATTGAACTGCTTGTACCCAATTGTTAAATTCCATTGGACGACCGCCAACAAACTTAACGTTCAAACCGATTTTCTTCCATTGTTGGATATAATTACGCCATACGGGCTCTGCGGTAGTAGCATTGTTTCTAACAGCTAAATTAATAGTAAGCTTCTTTCCGTTAGGTTGAACTCTGAATTCGCCTTTCTTTTTATATCCGGCTTTATCTAGTAATTGGTTGGCTTTCTTCAAATTATATGGGTAACCTTTAATTGAACTATCGGAAAAGTCACCAAATTGTTCTGGAATCAAAGTATTAACACGGAATGCTAATCCTTGGTAATAGCGTTTAGCAACAGCATCAATATTCATTGCATAGGCCATTGCTTTACGTAATGCTGGATTATTCATCTTGGCATTCTTATTTTCAACATTCTTTCCTAGCTTCTTATCCCATTTACCAACTTTAAAAGCTAAGTAGTTATAACTAAGTGGAACTTCACCAATAAAGTTAGTATCAGTTGCATTCTTAGTTTGATCCCATTGTGTATTAACCACATCAGCAATATCAAATTTATGACTTTTAATGGCTTGGGTAGCAGAACTGGAGCTGATAACAGATGCAGTTACTTTTTCAAAGTTTGGTGTACCACGCCAGTAATAAGGATTACGCTCCCCAGAAACAGATTGACCACGAACAATATTAGATACACGGAATGGTCCAAAAAATAGTGGGGATTTTCTGACCTTGTTACTAGATAAAAGTTTTGAAAAAGGTACATCCTTTAAGTAATGATAGGGTTCAGCATATTCCCAGAAATATCCATTACCTGATTAAAGCATACCAGGCTTCATTTGCTTGAAATGGAGTACGACTTTGCGGCCATTTTCACCATCAGGCATTTCAATTCCAGAAATTTTCTTGCTTTTGCCTTCATGATATTCAGCTAAGCCAACAATATCAGCTAAAGATTCAGTATATCTTTGTGATTTAGAGTCTTTATTTGCAATAATTTCATAAGCAAATTCAACGTCTTTAGCATTCACTTGCTTACCATCTGACCACTTAACTCCTTTTTTCACTTCGATTGTGATAGTCTTAGCTTTCCGATTTAGTTTAAAAGTAGCAGCTCCTTTATTATTAATCTTATATTGATCATCTGTTGAAAATAAAGATTCTAGACCTGGGCTTTGTACCTCACCATCAATTGTAGTATCTGATAATTCTGGTAAGAAAATACCAGTGAATGGACTGTCTGATTCAACAGCATAGGTTAAAGTTCCTCCTTTTTTAATACTTTTTACAGGAACAGTTTCGCTAAACTTATGATTAGTTTTATTTGCATTACTACTGTTTGTATGTTTGTTATTACCACATGCAACTAAACTTAAAGTTGCTCCAGAAATAAGTGCTAATGCACCAAAATATTTTCTTGCTTTAGTCATGATATAAAAAAGCAAATTATTTTGTCTATTTTTGTTAAAAAATATAAATAAAATTAAAAAGATTAGATCTTAGGATACCTAAAACATAATAGAGATAAGTCAGATCCCTGAACTCTATATAGCAGAATATGCAAGGTGCTAAGGAGCATAACGATCGTAAGTTGATGAAAATTAGGAAGGATAAATGAAAGTATTTTTTCACTTTTAGCTTATTATAATGCGGAAAATAGAACACGCATTTTAGTAGGATTTCAAACCGCTTAGAAATGACAATATTAACATAAATGGTGTATTGATGGACAAGCTTTAATTAGCACCAAGCGTACATCTTATTACTACAATTATGATAGTATCAAGACATTAGAAAAACCATACTCCGATAAAATATCGAAATATGGTTTTAAAATAGAGTGATCTAAAATATGTCCCAAATTTGGCGTTCGCATCAAATTCGATTGGCCTTAAATTTAAATTAATTATTTGAATTTTATTCTTCTGGTGCAATAGCCAAGTTTGGCATAGTTGCAATGTCGTTCATATCAATGTATGACTTTTGACCCTTAATGCCGTATAAAATCAAAGTTTGGTCGCCATTTTTAATAGTCTTAGTGCGGTCAACACTAACTTTGCTGCCAGCAGTTAATTCTTGGCTAACTCTTTTACCTTCGGCATCGTAAACAGGGACTTTAGATTCATTGCTATGCTTATCTAAAGTTACAGTTTGGTATGCAGCATATAATGGTTCATTATTTACGTAACTTACATTAGATACGCGGATATATGCGTTTTTACCGATGCTGTAATATTGGTGGCCCTTAATAGTCTTAGTTGATAAAGCCATCTTTTTGCCATCATTTACTAAGAAACGGTATGCATCACTAGCAGCTGTTTTAATCGAGCCGGTGTAGTTTACAATTTGAGATCTACGCAATAAGACACGCTTAGAGTTCTTAGTTACGCGCTTACCATTTTTGTCGTAAACATATGAATTATTAGCAATATATAAGACGCTCTTTCCGTTTAATGCTGAAATTGCGGAAGTCGGAACGTACTTGTTTTTAGCGATCTTATAAGTATATTCATAGTTGATTAACTTAGGAGCGCCGTAGTATTTAAAAGTAGTGCCGTTCTTAATCCTTTGATTCTTTTGTTTGCCAGCAGCATTGTAGACACCGATTACACTACTATTGTTATCGCCAACAGTAATTGTGCCAGTTGACTTTTTAGTAGCAGCTTGAGCAGTATTGATTGATGGATTTACAAGTACAATAGCTGGTGCTGTTAAAGATAATGCGGCAGCAGCTAAGCTGATTGATTTAATGAGTTTCATGGATATTCCTCCCTTGAAAATATCAATATTTTATTTGCTATTATTATACCGCAAATTGCAATAATAAATTGAACGTTTAGGCTGTTTGATAGATTTTATCTAATTCTCTTTCAAAGATTTCATCTGGTGTGTGATATGCCAGGATCTTTCTGGGTAAAGAGTTGCACCAGGTTTCAATATCAATGATTTGTTGGAGAGAATAGTTATTGATGCAGTCTCCTTTAGGAATGAATCTGCGAATAAGACCATTATGTCTTTCAACAGTTCCTTTATCACAAGAAGTATAAGGATGAGCATAATAAACAAGAGTCTTAGAAACTTCTTCTAAATTAGCTAAATCCGCAAACTCTGAACCATTGTCAGTAGTAATCGTCTTGAAGATGTGATTCCAGTGCTCGCTGTATTGTTTTTGAAGCATTTTAAAAGCCTGCATGACACTGGCAGATGTCTTGTCAGGTATGCGAATAATCAAGAATTCACGGCTCATGCGCTCAGAAAGCGTTAATAGAACCTGATCATCTTTGGTTTTATGCCCTAAAACAAGATCACATTCCCAATGACCAAATTCATTCCGCTGGTCAATCTCTTTAGGCCGCTCTTCGATGCTTCGTCCCAGCTTTTTCTTATTTTTGCGAACATGATGGAGCTTGGTATTGCGTTTAAGTTTTTCAGGCAAATCATAGTTCTTAATTGTAATTAGGCCTTGTTCTACATAGTTGTACAAAGTTCTGGTGCAGACTGTTTGGTGATGTGAAAATTCACCGATAGCTAAGCTACGATTGGCACAAACGTCAAGTGACCAGCCGTCCTCAAAGAAATGCTTAATGACGTAGCTAATAAAGTCTGCTTTCTTCAAGAAGTCTGATTTACGACCACAGTGGCGACGATTAATCTGATAAACACTCTGACCATGATCAGCCTTATAACGCTGCTGCTTGCCATGATAGAGAGAAACAGTACCACGTTTGACCTCTTGTGACCTCCAATAGATGTTTTTGTGGATATTAACATTCTATCAAACAGGTCCAGATGGACTTTTATTTTTATAAAGTGTTTAACTTGATTTTACAATCGGCGCTTTTAAAATTTCTATAAAATCAAGTACCATTATTTCAAATCCTCCTTTTTAAAATGATGAAAGGTCATAAGAAAACCAACTGCTGATACAAGAATAATAATAGATACAGACAGCAGTGTAGGATAGCCGGTACTCTGAAGTTTACCCTGCACCAAGAAATAGGTGGCTGTCCACGGATACAACGCTCCCCATTCTTGATTTGAAAGTGCGGCACTTCCCATGACAATCACGGCAGAGCCAATCATCGGGGCGACAAATCCTTTTGTTTTCATAGCAACAAACACAAAAGGAGAAACTGTTAAAAACATCAGGATACTGCCAAACAAAAACTTGGGGAGCCATACTATTGCCACTAGTAAGCTATATCCCTCCAATGTAAAGACAGCGTCATATAGCCCACAAACGATAAATATACCTGCCCATGTTACAAGGGTTAGCATAACAATCCAAAGAAGCAGGGTGCAAAATTTTCCAATTAATAGTTTTGTCCTTGAAATGGGTATGGGCAATATGGTTTTGAGGGTGCTTTCTGTGTACTCTCTGCTAAACAAGTAAGCTGCAATTGCCACATATATCATAATGTTTACCAGCAGCATGATATACAGTACACTGTCGCTGTATATGTCAGACAAGGTAAAGATAATCTCCGGCTTATCAAAATGTGTTTGCAAGGCTTCTATTAACATCAAAAGTGGGGTAGATAATACCCCTGCCACACTAATTAGCACCATTTTTGAACGCTTTAGTTTTAATAATTCACAAGAAATAAGATTAAGCAATACCGCCACCTCCAATCAGTTTAGAAAAGTAGTCCTCTAAGTTTTCCTCACTATCATTTATCCTTGTCACGAGCAGTCCATTTCGTGCAAATTCTCGATTGATTTCTCCAACACTTTGGCTAAAGTCATAAATTCTCACCGTACCGTCCTGCACTGTAAAATCCGTCATGTGGTAGTGGTTTTCTAAAATCTTTCCGGCTATCTCACTGTCAGATAAATCAAATTGAATGTATTTTTGATTCCTTTTGTGAAGCTCGGATATATTCACTTCCTCTACTAAATGCCCCTCGTGCATAACGCCGATAATATCTGCTATCTGTTCAATCTCGCTTAAAACATGGCTTGAGATAAAAATGGTAATGCCATGATTGTGACTAAGTTCAGATAAAAATGAGCGTATTTCAACTATTCCAATGGGGTCAAGTCCGTTAATCGGTTCGTCAAGTATTAAAAGCTCCGGCTCGTGCATAATGGCGGCGGCAATACCAAGCCGTTGCTTCATTCCGAGGGAATAATCGGAAAAGACTTTTCTTTTCTCCTTATGCAGCCCCACAACTTCAAGAGCTTTTTCTACTCCACTTTTAGATACTCCCCCTCGCAGTTTAGCGAGAATTTGCAAATTCTCATACCCTGTTAAATTACTGTAAAATCCCGGTGTTTCGATAATAGAGCCTACTTTGCTATAAAGGGTATGGATATTTTCCTTATAGTTTGTGCCAAACAAGCGTACTGTTCCCTCCGTTGGGAAAGCAAGCTGCAACATCATTTTCATTGCTGTGGTTTTGCCTGCTCCGTTTCTGCCGAGCAAACCATAAATTTTGCCCTTTGGCACATGAAGATTTACCTTATCGACAACGGTGGCTGTTCCGTATCGCTTCGTAAGATTTTCTGTTTCAATGATATAATCCATATTTGATTCTCCTTTCCGTGGGTTGCTGTTCTTGTTTTCGCTGACCACAATCTTATTATCCACGAGTATTGCATAGAAGCCAAGAAATCTACCGTCACAATGCCGACACAATAGATGTCAGCACGAAAAAAGCTCCGACACTTATCGTGTCAGAGCCTATTTTAAAGGGTTTATGGCATTTTACTTTGTTTGGGTTTGCTTTATCCAGACAAATATTTTAGCAACAAATAGCAGAAACATAAGGGCGGTTACATAGGGTTGTCTTGCCGCAGCGAAGAAGCAGATAAAAAGCGTACTCAGCACGAGAGAGCATTTTGTGATTATGTTGCTCCATGATTCCTTTTCAAAACAAACACACATCAGTTTCGCTATCCCAAGTGCAATCAAAACAATAAAAACAATCCAATAGATTGCAAGATATATTGGGGTAGTGTCTGTAAATGAAAGTAGATTGACAGAATAAATATATCCGTCAACAAGGTTACCATACAACGGCAAAAGTATAAAAGTAACCGCCATCATATCTAATATTCCATAAATGAAACTGTAAATTTTTTTCAAGTTGGAACGATTTTCAGTTTCGGCAAGTGTAATCAGTTCTTCGCCCGATAGCAGTTCATCTATGGTCACAGAAAAGAATTTAGAAATACACTTGAGCGACTCAATGTTAGGGTAACCCTTGCCGCTTTCCCATTTTGAAATGGCTGTTCTTGATACATATAATTGCTCCGCAAGTTGTTCCTGCGTTAAGTTCTTTCCAGTCCTAAGCTGTTGTAGCTTTTCATTAAATTCCATGATTCTCCTCCTGTTTGTTCCTTGTTTTCATACGTCCATCAACGGGTTTTTCTGCATCTTTTGGTATCATCCATGCACGACCAAATTTTTCAGTTCCGTCAATGCGATTTTCCTCACATAATTTTTGTATCCGTCTTTCCGATATGCCCCATTTTTCAGAAGCGGCTTTCACAGAAATGTAATTCATAATATCAACTTCCTTTCGCAAAGAGTATATAATTATTATATACGGAATGACGAATAATAGTAAGTTTCTCTCCACTAATACGAAATTATACACTACTAAACATAAAATCATACTTCGTTCAAATATCATCACCCGAAATGTACAATGATATAGGATGATATTAAAATGTACCAAGATGAAAGAAAACTTGATTTTAAGCCGTTAGGTATAGCGATAAAAAAAGCTCGGGAAGCAAAAGGGTGGACACAGGAATATCTTGCCCAACTGGTAGACCTTACGCCACGCTCTATTATGTATATAGAGAACAGGGGGCAGCACCCAAGGCTTAACAAATTTTATCTCATTACTACCTTGCTTGACATCTCTGTAGACCAGTTCTTTTTTCCATGCAATGAAGATGGCGACAACAATCGCCGCAAACAAGTTGATGTACTGTTGAATGATATGGAAGAAAAGGAGCTTATCGTGATGGAAGCTACGGCTCAAGGCTTGAAAAAGGCGTAAGCGTC
Source organism: Lactobacillus sp. UMNPBX16 (assembly GCF_002553775.1). Classification (NCBI taxonomy): domain Bacteria; kingdom Bacillati; phylum Bacillota; class Bacilli; order Lactobacillales; family Lactobacillaceae; genus Lactobacillus; species Lactobacillus sp. UMNPBX16. Next base: position 536 of record NZ_PCYU01000030.1, on the reverse strand, counting down.
AAATAACCGGGTATCTGTTTTAGCCTTCATTTTTCAGGTATTCTAATCTCATCAATTTAATGGAGGTTAAGAATATGATCGAAAAACAACAACCCATTGTGGCACTTGGCCACTCTTCTAAACCTAAGAAGGCTCGTCCACCACGCAATAATCTGTTGCTTAGTTTAAAGAAGAATGACTTAGAACTGAACTTCTACAGTAGTTTAGATACTGAAATTATGAATAAGCTGCTTGAGAAAGTCTTATCATGATTAGGCTCAGTGATTTGGGTCAAGTCTATATCGTTTGCGGCAAGACGGATCTGCGTAAAGGCATTGATGGACTAGCAACTTTAGTCAAAGAACAGTTTGAACTTGATCCTTTTAGCGGCAAAGTCTTCCTCTTTTGCGGCGGAAGCAAGGACCGCTTCAAAGCCCTTTATTGGGACGGACAAGGTTTTTGGCTGTTATACAAAAGATTTGAAAATGGAAAATTGAACTGGCCCAGGAATCAAAATGAAGTTCAAGCTTTATCTTCTGAGCAGGTCGACTGGCTAA